>SDZZ01000415.1 GCA_004173255.1 Chitinophagaceae bacterium
GGTAAATATCGGCCGTGTCAAAATAATTGATTCCAAAATCGATGGCCCGGGCAACCAGGCCGGTTACTGTAGTTTCATCTTCGGGGAGTGACATACACCCAAATCCAATTTCACTGACCGGAAGGGATGATTTCCCAAGTAATCGGTATTCCATAATTGAAGCAGGTCTTTTAAATGTTAACCAGGGGGATGAAGGACTCTTCGGTCCACTGCTTTAGATGCTACAGTAAAATCAATCGCCTGCGCGAAGCGGGTTAATCTTTGTGCTGTCAGCGCTCCGGTTATTTATTCCGCCGGAGGGCCGGGGTCAATCTTTCCACTAACGGGGCCGGGGCGTGTTTCGCTGAATCGCGGACTTACCACCAGCTCCTTGCTTCCCGCGGTATAACTATAAAAACCTTCACCGGATTTTACCCCGAGTTTACCAGCGGTGACCATGTTGACCAGCAGCGGGCAAGGGGCGTAGCGCGGATTTCCAAAGCCTTCAAATAATACCTGCATGATCGAAAGGCAAACATCCAGTCCGATAAAATCTGCCAGCTGCAAGGGCCCCATAGGGTGGGCCATTCCAAGTTTCATCACCGTATCGATGGATTCCACACCCGCCACATTCTCATACAGGCTGAAGATGGCTTCATTGATCATCGGCATCAGGATGCGGTTGGCAATAAAGCCGGGATAATCATTCACTACGGCCGGAATTTTTCCCAGCTTCCGGCTCAGATCAACAATAGTTGAAGTGACATAGGCCGACGTACTGTAGCCGTTGATTACTTCCACCAGTTTCATGACCGGTACGGGGTTCATGAAATGCATACCGATGACGGCATCCGGGCGACTGGTAACAGCTGCAATGCGCGTAATGGAAATAGAAGATGTATTGGTGGCAAGGATGCACCCCGGCGGTGCCAGTTCATCGATGTTTTTGAAAATGCGCAATTTGATATCCGCGTTCTCTGTTGCCGCTTCAATCACCAGTTGCGATTCGGTGATCGCGTTCATGGTGGTGGCCAGTGTGATATTATCGAGGGCCGACTGACGCACTTCTTCAGTGATGACGCCCTTCGACAACTGCCGGTCCAGGTTCTTTGTAATGGTAACAAGTGCTTTTTCCAGCTGTGGTTCCTGCAGGTCAATCAGCACCACTTTGTAACCTGCCTGCGCAAACACATGCGCGATACCATTCCCCATGGTGCCTGCACCAATGACTGAAACCTGCCCGATCATACGACGTCCATTTTAGTGATTGAATGAATAGCCGCAAGTTAAGTAAGCCAGGGAAAACCTATTTCTTATTTTTAAAATCACCGCGTTTCCAGGAGTCAATAAAATCGGCCCAGGCGGCAGGGTTGAAGATGTTCATGGGCGGAATCTGTCCCTGGTAAACCGCGCGGTTGGCGAGGTTACGGAATTGCACCCTGGTGGCTTCACCACCATCACCCGGTGTGGTCTGAAGCAATACCCGCCGTTTCGCTTCGCTGGTATTCTGCCGGGCAATCTCGATATTGTCATCCGGTACGCGGGCATTCACAAAATCACGGGCAAACTGCTCAGGAGTGGGGCGTGGTTTCAGGATGGTTGCCGGCAGGTAAACCGTATCAGCCACCATCAGCTGGATCACGCTGTATTGATTCCCCTCAAGGCTGCGGGGAATGGAAATCGTTTTTGGTTTGTAACTGACGTGTGTAAATTCAACCTCATCGCCTTTCAGGACCACAATTGAGAATACACCATCGCCATTAGTCACCGTTCCCCGGTTCTGGCCCCTGACCACAATACTAACCGCGGGAATGCCCACGAGGCTATCGGCGGTCATGATTACACCGTACAACTGTACCACTGAATCGCGGGCAGTTTCGAACTGGGCTTTGGCCGAATTGGGGATGAAAAAGGCAGCAATCAGGAGGTATAGTAAAAATTTCTTCACGGCTTCAAAAATAAGGACAGTTTGGTTAAATAACCCAACAAAATAGGCCGTTGACTGTTTACCTTTGCAGCCTGAATTCTTTTTTAACAGAAACTTCTAAAATGACCAAGGAAAAAGTACTGGAAGCCCTGAGTACCGTGCAGGAACCCGACCTGGGTAAGGACCTGGTTACGCTCAATATGATCCGGGATATCGTAATAGAAAAATATTATATCTCCTTTACGGTGGTGCTCACCACGCCTGCGTGTCCGGTCAAGGATCTCATCAAGAATAACTGTATCGAAGCAGTGAAGAAGGTCGTTCCCGAAGCTGTTGTAAAAGTGACATTCACCTCCGATACCACTACCAAACGCACCGACGCAAGGGACATACTGCCGAAGGTGAAAAATATCATAGCAGTAGTCAGCGGGAAGGGTGGTGTAGGCAAATCCACTGTTGCTGCCAACCTTGCGCTCGCCATTGCAAAAGACGGAGCCAGGGTAGGGCTGATGGATGCGGATATTTATGGTCCAAGCGTACCGATTATGTTTGGCGTACGGGGCGAACGGCCGTTGATGATGGACCTGAACGGCAAGGGCATGATTGTACCGCTGGAGAAATACGGGATCAAACTGATCAGCATTGGTTTGCTGGTCGATGAAAAGAATGCAGTGGTCTGGCGTGGTCCCATGGCCAGCAGTGCCATTAAACAATTTGTGACTGATGTATACTGGGATGAACTGGACTACCTCATTGTGGACATGCCTCCCGGTACCGGTGATATCCACCTGACACTGATGCAGACGGTACCTGTGACCGGCGCAGTGATCGTAACCACACCGCAGGACGTGGCGCTCGCCGATGCCCGCAAGGGGATTGCGATGTTTGGCCAGGCACAGCTGAATGTGCCGGTGCTCGGACTGGTGGAGAACATGAGCTATTTTACCCCGGCCGAACTGCCGGACAACAAGTACTATATTTTCGGCAAGGAAGGGGGCAAACGGCTTGCTGACGAATACGATCTTCCCTTCCTGGGCCAGATCCCGCTGGTGCAGACCATCCGCGAGGGTGGCGACAAAGGCACCCCGGTAATGATGGGCACTGACGAAATAAGCAAAAAAGCTTTCTCCGATTTTGCCGGCCATGTGGTTCGCAGTATCTCCATGCGGAACGCGAACATGAGCGCCGTAGAAGTGGAGCGGGTGCTTGATTAAACGATCGCCCTTCCACACACCGCAACTGCTTAACTTTACCTTATGTACAGTTTATCACAGTTTACGGAAGAGGACCAATCGCGCGTGATGGAGTTTATGCACGCAAATCCCTTCGCACTGCTTTGCGGATCGGATAGAAACAACCATCCTGTTGCCACACAGGTGCCGGTGTTTATTGACCGGCGGGGTGACCAGTTGTTTTTGTCGGGTCACATGATGCGGAAGACCGATCACCATCTCGGGTTTGAATTCAACCCCAACGTACTGGCCGTTTTTACCGGACCCCATACGTATGTCAGCGCCAGCTGGTATCAGGACAAACGGTCTGCCAGCACCTGGAACTACATGAGTGTACATGCACATGGTAAACTTTCATTCCTTGGGCACACTGAACTGATCGACGTACTCAAACGCACCACCAATCACTTCGAGAACAACCCGTATTCGGGTGCCAATTTTGATGATATCCCCAGGGCCGACGTGGAGCAGATGGCAAAGGCCATTGTTGCATTTGAAGTGGAAGTGACCAGCCTGAAAAATGTGTTCAAATTAAGCCAGAATAAAAACAGGGATGATTATACCAGTGTAGTGGAGCATCTTGGACCGGCTGGCGGCGACAGTGAAAAAATTGCCGGGGAAATGGTGAAACGGGAGAAGGAATTGTTTGACTCCGGTGCTAAAAAATAATACATGGTCATAAACAGGGTAGTCCGAAATAGCCTGGCATTGCTTTTCCTCTTTGTCTCCTGCCAGGCGACGCAAAAAACTATGACAGCATCAGCTTACCAGGTGAAGGAATTTGATACGCAGGGCCATCGCGGCGCCCGCGGCCTGGCGCCTGAAAACACATTTCCAGCCATGAAGGCCGGACTGGATGCCGGTGTGCGAACACTCGAGATGGATGTGGTGATTAC
>SDZZ01000416.1 GCA_004173255.1 Chitinophagaceae bacterium
TTCATATACTCATTTTCCAGCCCGTCGAGTTCTTTTTTGAATTGTCCGCAATTCGTTTTCTTGCTGTCATCTATTTTTGCATAAATGGCCTTGATCCTGTTGTTCTTTTCCACTTCTATGGATCCTTTCCACGCAAGGAATGCATTCATTTCACCTGCCCAATTCTGTTGCGATTGCGCCTGGTAAGCCATCAGCACCCGCATCACCGCTGCCGCGGGTTTACTCATTACACTCATTCCCCCGGTTATCTCTTTAGTCATATCTTTTACAAACTCTGATTCACTTTTATCGGCGAGTGCACCCAGTTGTTTTTCATACACCGCCATTTTTTCCGCCACCTCATCAGTCAGCTGCTTTCCCATTTTCACCCATCCATCCACGGTACTTTTATCCTGGTTATAAAATTTTACGTCGTTGTGCAGGTGCGGCGGTGCCGGCATCCAGTCGGGCGGGAAGTACTCATAAATAGCGATACTGTTTTTTATTTTATTGAAATCGAGACTCGGTTCCACGCCCCTGTTTTTAATCAGTTGCTCGGTGAAAGGATTCACACTACTTTCCATCGATTCGATGTATTTGCTGATGGGATCACCTGTCAGTTCTTCCATCAATCCACCACAAAGGGACGCATCGGGATGGCTGGGGTTGATGGCTGCTGCTGCCCCGGCAAATAATTTTGCACTGTCGGTCACCCCCAGTCCCAGCCATGCGTACGCCAGGTTATTCAGGATGGTTGAATTATCCGGATAAGTCAACTTAAGCTTGTTCAGTATCGGCATCGCCAGGTCCGGATGACCGTACTCCGTGAGCATGGCCGCCATATTATTCTGGAAGTTGGTATTGCCGGGGTCGCCCTGCACGGCTTTCATTGCCAGTGCCATGGCTGCTTCAGGATGGCCCTGCATCATAGCTTCCACCGCTGCGGCTTCCATATCCACCGGCTTCAGTGCCGCACTGAGCTTCTTAATGATTTTGATTTCATCTGCCGGCGCTTTGGCCATGATCTTGGCAAGCAGCCCGGCGGCGTATGGACCGACTTCACTTTGAGCCAGTGCTTTCTGGCGCATTTTGCTGATGCGCGCTGCATCTTTTTTAGGGATCAGTTCCTTGTTGCTGGTAAACTGGGCATAGTCTGCCGGTTGGGAACCGGCCTGCATCATGTCCGGCATTACATCCTTCATCATTTCCTTCATCTGCGCTTTTTCTTCCTTACTCATGCCCTCTGCATTCATCGCTTCTTCCATCATCTTGTTGATTTCCGCCTGGCTGGGTACTTTGTTTGCCGGTTTTTTCGTGGTCTTCGGTTGGGCGAAAGACAGGCTGCAAAAAAACAATGCCGCTGCAGTGATCAGGATCCTGGTCATGGGTGTGTGATTTGTGTGGGTTAAAGATGCAGTTTCCCTATGGCGGGGGTCTCCTGTAAAACGGGTATTTTTGCGGCCAGAATACAGCCATCAGACAGGTCGGCAGTTAAGCGGCGGGTGTTCGAAAATATATGGAGAAGAATAGCAGTATTACGCCCCGGCATTTATTCCTGGCATTGTTTACCGTGGTGGTCTGGGGTATGAATTTCATGGCGGTGAAAATAGCGTTGAAAGGTTTTCCGCCTTTGTTGTTATGCGCCGCGAGGTTTGGACTGGCAGCACTTCCCTGGGCGTTTTTTATGCCGCGTCCAAAAGGGCCATGGAAGTTGATCCTGGGCTATGGCTTGTTTACATTTGTGTTACAATTCGGGTTGTTGTTTACCGGCATTTACCTGGGGCTTTCGGCCGGACTTGCCTCGCTGGTCTTGCAGGTGCAGGTATTTTTTTCTATCGGACTTGCTGCATTTTTTTTCAACGATCGTCCAACCCCGTGGAAGATACTGGGCTCGGTCATTTCGTTTATCGGCATTGGCATAGTCGGTATGCATCTTGGAGGCAGTACCTCATTCATCGGGCTGGTGCTGGTTGTGCTGGCGTCCTTTGCCTGGGGAGTAGGTAATATGTTTACCAAAAAAATAGGGGCGGAGTCACCGCTTTCGCTGGTGGTCTGGGGCAACCTTGTTGCTTTCCCGTTCATGGTGCTGGTCTCCGTTTTTATGGAGGGTCCCGCGTTAATCGTCAGTTCGATCAGTCATATTTCCTGGCAAACCATTGCGGCCATCGCCTATATCGTTTACATGTCGACCCATGTAGGTTATGGCATGTGGGGTTTCCTGTTAAATACCTACCCAACCGCAACCGTTGTTCCTTTTACATTGCTGGTGCCGATTATCGGATTTCTAAGTTCCGCGGCTTTCCTTGGGGAGGATTTACCATTCTGGAAAATTGTAGCGTCGGCATTTGTAATGGGCGGGCTTGTATTCAACCTGCTGGAGCCGCAATTCATACGGCTGAAGACGGCCGTCAGGCAACGGTTCTAGCCTTGGGCCGGATAGGTTCGGGCAAAATTCGAGTATCGTTACCCGAACACCACAATCCTGCATCAGCACCCCATCCGGCATCGGTCAGGTTGCTGCGGCAGCCGCTATCCGCTGCTGGTAATGGAATGCCGCACCTGTTACCATCAGCAATAATTCCTTTTTTGGCGTTTTTTCAAACGGCAGGGAAGTGGTGATCAATAGTTCCGTTTTGAAAATTTTCCACCGGTACCTTGGTTCTATGAATAATAGTTGCTGGCCATTTTCATCCAGTAATTGCAGGGTGCCTTTCCAGAATCCCTTCGTTTTGAGAAACCATTTCTGCGGGATGGCATCCCGCATAGAGGTTATTTCAATACCCTTCCTCCAGGTAAACCGAAAGGAATAAAGCGGCTGTCCATTTTCCAGCACCTCGGTAGTCCGTTGCCAGAAACCCCTTGGCTCAATACGGTAAGAGGTGCCGTCGGCAAGTTGGATAGCTGCCTTCGACGGACTCCATTTCACATAATTCATATCACCCAGTACCACTTCGTTGCGGGTAAGGACGAAACTGCGCATGCCCGTCTGGGTAATTATATAATCGTTCATGGCAACAAGGTAAATAAAAACCGGTTGGGCGGCCGGTTTTGCCTGACGTTTTTTCGTGAAGGCGATCGGACTCCCGCACAGGCACCATTAACATTCAGGTTACACTGTGTTAACACTGGGGAAATACCCGCAGTTTATATTTGCGGCGTCATAACGATTGATGCTGCAACTTTTTCTCTTGTGTGTAAATTAAATATCAGTCCTGCCCATTCCTGGGCGGGGCTTTCTGTTTATGACCAATCCGTACCATTCCAGTCAGGTGGTTGCCGTCGAATTCAGCGCCTAAACTATATCGGTTTGGGATAAACGTAAGGATAATCAAAAACTCCATTTGTTATTTCCAGCGTACCGGAAACACCGGTGAGTGTTGCCTCGAAAGTACCTTTAATCCTGTCTTTTGTCCGGGAAGTGATAGTGAACTTGATAGGATTGTTATCACCGCGGCCTGCGTTATAATCATGATTGTAATCCTGATCCAGGATAAGTTGCATGGAAAATTCACTTTGCGAACCGGGCGTCAATGTATAAACCCCTTCTTTTATTTCTCCGTGCTCAGGGAATATGGCGAAATGTGCAATAAACCTGCTGTCTGGCAGGTCGATAGCGGAAAAGAAAAAAGCGTTTCGATCATCCGCGTTTTCCATCGTACCGAAAGACTGGTCAGTAAATTCAACCAGCCGTCCATCAATCATCATGGACAGCGTCCCATCACGCCTCGGCTCCTCGGGCGATTTCGAGCAGCCAACGGTAAATTGAACGAAAGGGATAAACAGCAGGAATTTCAGGTACTTCATGGCGGAGGTAATGGTTTTACCAAGATAAACAAATCCCGGCGTACAACCATTCCCCCGTTATCCGGCTAATTTTTTATAAAAGTTGCCCGTTCCGTTGTTTTTCCCTGCAATTCGAGCAGGTACCAGCCCGCTGGCAGCGATGAGACATTGATTTCCGGGGATGCCGTGCCGGGAGCGACCTGTTTCTTTAGCACCACACGACCTGAAGCGTCAGTGACCTGGTAACCGCGGAACAAAT
>SDZZ01000417.1 GCA_004173255.1 Chitinophagaceae bacterium
AATCGGCACAACCATAATATAAATACCATTTTGAATTATAGAAAACAAGCCCTTCAATGAAAACCGTACCAGCCGGGTATTGTCCGCTTTTTTCAAATGATTCCGTCGGCATCAGGAACGGTTTGTCCAGCCGTTCGATCACTTCCAGCGGATCGTCCAGTGAAAACAGGACCTGGCCTCCGCAATACGAATTCAAGGTATAGTCCGGATCGGCATCTGCATCAGCCCGGTTCTTCCCGTTATACATCAGCAGGATGCCTTTATCGGTAATGATTGCAGGCGGACCGCATTCCGTGAGGTGGCTGTCAAAGTATCCTTTCCGTGGTGCTATGAGCACCTTCAACGACCCATCCGCATTTTCAACGGGTGTCCAGTTGACCAGGTCGGTTGACGTGGCCGCATAAACCGCCGCTTCCCCCCAGTACATAAAGTATTTACCGTTGATTTTTGCGATAACCTGTTTACCATTGACCACCTGTGTTACAATGGAAGCGGACTTGGTCGGGGCATTGAAATATTTTCCTTTATATGCCTTCCGGAAAGCCGGGCCCGATTTTTTCCAGTGGATAAGATCCCTGGAAGTGGCCACTGCCAGCCTCGGCACTTTTTTATTCCACTGGGTATACAAAATCACATAGGTTCCATTTTCAGTCACTGCCACCCGCGGGTCTTCGCATCCACCCGTCCACTCAAATTCTTTTTGTGAATCATTGGCCGGGAAGAGCACGGGGGTAGACCTTCTCTTCATCGTGATACCGTCTGTGGTTTCGGCCAGGCCGATCCGAGATGTGCGTTCACCGATACCTTTGCCAGACTTATCTTCTGCACGATACAGCACCATGATCTTCCCGTCCTTCACCGTAGCGGCCGGATTAAACACATCATTTGATTCCCACCTGACCGGTTGTTTTTTCATGGGATCAAAAAAACTGCTGTTACTGTCGGGCCACAATACCGGTGTGCCCGTGGCAGGCCGAACAAACGGACCAAAGGCCCAGCGGTTTTGTTTGGCCAGTAAGCTTACATCAAACGAAGGGGCCACAGAACTGGTTCCCCAGGATTGCACACTATCATTGGAGAGCGTGAAGTGCAATCCCTGAACATGTTTCAATTGCTCAAGCGAAATCCACGTGTCATTATAGGGTTTACCATCGATGGCCAGGGCATTGATGTAAGTCTTGTCCTCACTGCCCCCGGTAATATTCAATTTTCCCCCGGGCAGGTGAAGCACGATCTCCGGGAATGACGGCGAATTAATGGAAAACCCGGCAACAGCGGGCACTACAGGGTACAACCCGATATTGGCAAACACATACCAGGCGCCCATGGCACCCATATCATCATTGCCGGGCAGTCCCTGCGGACGATTGCTGTACTGCTCGCGGATAATCCGTTTAACCGTTTGTTGCGTTTTGGCCGGCAGGCCAATCCAGTTATAAATCCAGGGCACCTGGAAATCCGGTTCATTGCCCGCGGCAAACCATTCCTGGTTATAGGATGCGTCGATCCGGGTAAAAAAACTATCGAGTCTTTTTTCAGCCACTTTATCGCCGCCCATTTTATTGACCAGTCCACCCAGGTTGAACGGCACCATCCAGAAATAATTTTTATAGGATGCCTCGCGCCAGTCCTCATCATATTTCTTCCATGTTCCGTCCTCATTGCGCGAATTCAGCCAGCTAGTGGCCGGGTTGTATAAATTCTTCCACGACTGCGCCCGCTTCAGGTACACCTGGTACAAGGCCTCATCATTAAATGCCTGCCGGGCAAACTGGCCGATGGCAAAATCGGCCGACGCATACTCCAGGCTCATCGAAGCCTGGATAAAACCCTTGTCAAGATATTGCTGCAGGTGTGGCCTGGTTTCAAAGTTCTGCGACTTTGTTCCCGGCACTTCCGCACCCGCCCTCATCACTTTCAAAGCTGCCTTTGTATCAAAATCCTGCGCACCAAATGCATAGGCATTAGCCACCAGCACGGCGGTTGGATCGCCCTGCATAATACCCGTTTCGGTATTGGCGAGCACCCAGCGGGGGAAACCGCCGCCCGACTTACCGGCAAATTCGATGATCGAATTCATCATGGCCGATGTTTCCTCCGGGATCAGCAGGCTGATCAGCTGCACCTGGGTACGATAGGTATCCCAGTTGCTGAAACCAGTATAATAATTTCCTTTCGTTGTGCGATGTACTTTTCCGTCGGCACCTACATAGTCGCCGTTTACATCATTGCACAGGTTCGGATGCACCAGGCTATGGTAAAGGTGGGTGTAAAACTGGGTGGTATGATCTGCCGAGCCACCCTTCACCTCAATGCGGCCCAGGTAGTCATTCCATTTGGCAACGGCATTGCTGCGGATGCCTTCAAAATCCCACTTGCTGTTCTCCGCCTTGAGGTTTTCTTTTGCATTGGCCAGCGACACATAAGAGATGGCAAACTTATAATGGACATTCTTTTTGCTTTTGGTATTGAACGTAAACCAGGCGCCGGAAAACGGACCGGTTGCGGTATCTTTTTTCCGGATGGACTGATCCTTCCAGGTTCCTTTTGCTGATGCCTTCTGGTCAAACTCCGCCACAAAATACACGCGATAATTGGCTGCTGATCCGCAGAACTCGCCGCCATCGGCATATCCTTCACAAGTGGTAGAGGAGGTTATTTTTATAAAGGCATCTTTCATGATGGTGCCATTGAGCCCCGATCCGATCACCACTGTTCCTTCTTTTGCTTCCGCAGGAAAGATGTAAGAAGCCATACCGGTGTGTGGTGTTACCGTCAACCTGCAATCCACCTTTCCTGCTTTTACCCCAAATGATCCCGCACCGGATTCAGTGATCATAAAACCCGGATCGAGCGACATCATATCATAAGGTGATGTTTTAAGTGAACCAACCAATGGCATGGTCGGAAAGTTTCCCATGTGCTCACAACCCGCACCACTCATCTGGTTCACCACAAATCCTTTTGCCGGATGGAAAAAGGTGGGGGTAAACTGCACCATGCCGAACGGATAGGTAGCACCGGGAAATGTATAACCTGCTTCCAGGTAGGCTTCCTCTTTCCTCGCCCCTTTGCCTTTATTGCCGATCTGCGTATTGACCAGTGAAGCGGGTGCCTGCGCAGCTATTTCGCCCAGGCAGAACAACAGGCATATCAAACCAGGAAAAAACTTTAGTGCCTTGATCATTTGTTATCAGGTTTTGAGAGTGAAAACGGGCGGTCTGCCTGCGCCAGGCCACGTTGTTTGTTTGGCATGGCACCCATCTGCAGTTGCAGTGTACCACCGTTGCTGATATCCGAATACCGGATCCAGTTATGGGTGTAGGACTGGCCGTTGAGTTGGGCAGACTGGATATACACATTCGATTTATTGTTGTCCGGTGCCTCAATGGTAAATGTTTTTCCATTCTCCAGGCTGATGCTGATTTTGCTGAACACAGGGCTGCCGATCACATACTGGTCTGTCCCCGGCGTAACACTATAAATTCCCATGGCACTCAGTACGTACCAGGACGACATGCCACCCTGGTCTTCATCACCCGGATAACCATTCACCCCGCTGTTATATAATTTAGCCATTACTTCCCGGATGCGTGCCTGCGTTTTCCATGGTGCACCTGCATAGTTGTATAAATAGATCAGGTGCTGGATCGGCTGGTTACCATGGGCGTATTGCCCAAGCCCGGCATTGACCATCTCCGTCATCTCATGGATCATCTGGCCGTAACTACCCACGTTCACCGTGTTGGGTTGTGAAAAAACGGAATCGATCTTGGCAACAAACGCTTCCTCCCCACCAGTCAGGTTGATCAGTCCCTGTATATCCTGGAACACCGACCAGTTGTAATGCCAGGCATTGCCTTCGGTATACGGCCCGCCCCAGGCATAGGGATCAAAGTTTTTGGTCCAATCACCGTTGACCTGACGGCCACGCATAAACCTGGTTGCCGTATCAAACACGTTGCGGTAATTATACATGTGCCTTGCAAAAATTTCTTCGTAAAATTTATTGC
>SDZZ01000903.1 GCA_004173255.1 Chitinophagaceae bacterium
GGTTCCGGAAAGAATTGCTGCTGATTTTGGACAGATTATCCATCCTTTTCTGCAGGCAAATGGTCTAGGCATAGGTGATATCGACCATCTGGTTTTCCATCCCGGTGGCAAAAAGATCATAGAGGTGGTGGAAAGCCTGTTCGGCGAGCTTGGCAAGGACCTTGAACTGACCAAAGCGGTGCTGGGCGAGTACGGCAACATGAGCAGCGCAACGGTACTTTACGTGCTGGAAAAGTTTATGGATCGTTGCCCCAAGGCTGGCGAGCGGGGGCTGATGCTGAGTTTTGGTCCGGGATTTTCGGCGCAAAGGATACTGCTGCAATGGTAGGTTTGATGGCTGAACAGATATTGGAAAGGTTGCCCTATGGCGATGCTTTCCGTTTTGTGGATGAGATTTTGGAAATTGACCAGGACAGCGTACGCGGCTGCTTTACCTATCAAAGCACACTCTTTTTCTACGATGGGCATTTTAAGGATTTTCCGGTAACCCCTGCTGCGATATTGACCGAGACCATGGCGCAGATCGGGCTGGTGTGTTTGGGAATGTACCTGCTTGGCGGGCAGTTTCCCCAAGGAAGCTGGAGCGTGGCGATGAGCTCCGCCTCGCTTGATTTTCTCAAACCGGTTTATCCCGGAGAAAAGGTTTTTGTTAGTGGTATAAAAAACTATTTTAGGTTCAATAAACTTTCTTGCAAAGTGCAGATGGAAGATGTAAACGGAGAGCTTATTGCAAAGGGAACGATAGCAGGGATGTTAATTTTAAGACAGGAATGTAAACGGAGAGCTTATTGCAAAGGGAACGATAGCAGGGATGTTAATTTTAAGACAGGATGAGAGCAGCAAATAGGGTAGTGATAACCGGTCTAGGGGTATGTGCGCCAAATGGCAGCGGTGTGGAGGATTTCGCAAGGGCAATCAAATCCGGTATTTCCGGGATCAGGTTTGATCCGGCCCTGCAGGCCCTTGGCTTTTCCTGCCAGGTATCCGGCAGGCCCGAAATTCCGGGGCAAAGGATGGATGTTTGTTTCAGCGAACTGGAGCAGAAGGCCTTGGCAAGTACCGGAATCCAGTACGGGGTGCTCGCTGCCCTGGAAGCATGGTCGGATGCAGGTTTGCTTCCGGCAGGGGAATCGCATCCGGACTGGGACAGTGGAACTTTCTTTGGTACGGGCACTTCGGGTATAGACAAGTTCCGTTGGGCGATCCAGCAGATCGACCAGCAGCAGGTGCGCAGGCTGGGCAGTACGGTGGTGGGGCAGACCATGGCCAGCGGGGTAAGCGCCTACATCGCGGGCAAGCTGGGGCTGGGAAACCAGGTTACGACAAACTCCTCCGCCTGTGCTACCGGAACCGAGAGCATACTGATGGCCTACGAACACATCAAATGGGGCAAGGCGAAGCGGATGCTTGCCGGAAGCACGAGCGATAGCGGGCCCTATATCTGGGGCGGTTTTGATGCGATGAAGGTATGCACCTATAAACATAACCACGCCCCGGAAAGGGCCAGTAGGCCGATGAGC
>SDZZ01000418.1 GCA_004173255.1 Chitinophagaceae bacterium
TTTTTACTCCAGCCCGCTCCGACAGAAATAGTGGAGCTGTTTGCGTTCAGGGTGGAGGCAGCCATGACACTCACCGTGCCTGCTACGGAAAGGTTTCCGCTCACGTCCAGTACCCCGCTGGTAACAGTCAATGCACCAGTGATAGCTGCATTGCCATTAAATGTCCCGATTGTACCAGTCGCTTTAGCAATATTGAGATTATAGTAGGGTATGGCTGCTATGACCTGGGCCGCACCCCCATTGTACTTAACGGTGCTGGTGGACGCAGTAAAGTTGCCGCCTGCATAGTTATAATCCTTGCCGAGGTTCAGCGCACCGGCACCAGTGAAAACGATTCCCGAGGTGGCGGTTTGCGTCAACGATCCCGTAATGTTGAGAATGCCGGAAGATATATTAAGACTGATATCGTGGCCAGCAATGTTATCACCCAGGGCCAGGTCGCCATTCAGCGTTATGGTCTGTGCATTCAGGTTGATAGTGTGTGATGCAGCGGATGTCCAGTTACCGGAGATGCTGCCGTTAGACGTTAGCGAACCACCGGCATTCAGCGTAATGTTTACCGGTTGTACACTTCCGAGTGTTATACTTTTAGCCACTGCAGCAGTGGTAATAACCGGCTGGTTGGTAAACGCCGCTACGCCGATCTGCGCAATATCCGTACTTGTAGGTGCGCCGCTGAATGTACCCTGTACCAGCGACCAGTTGCCTGCGGTAGCCCAATCGGAGTTGACCGATCCGTTCCAGTTTAATACACTGCCGTCATCTGTTATGGTCCACCGGCCTGCAATATTTGTGAGCGCCGTTTTTTCCACCCAATTGGCCGTGGTGTTGTTGGTAGTTTTGCCCGAAGCAGCCCAGCTGCTCACGTTGTACTTCCACAACTGCATCAGCGATTCATCATTTCCATTAAGTTCAGCATCCTCATAATGCAGTTTTAAAGATGCGGTATATGTTCCCGCTGGAATGCTTACGATGTAAGTGCGCCCAATGGCACCATTGTACGGAAAATCAGCAACGGGTGCAACTGCAACATTGACGGTTACACTGGTAACACCTGTTACGGCGGTGAAGGATATTGTATTGCTGGCGCCCTCAAAAGCGTACGATCCGATGGCAAACGCATGCGTTCGGGTAATGGTCCCAAGGATGATTCCCGGGCCCGACCGGGTGGTGGTAATGGTGATCGAGTTCGCGCCCGTGCTCATCATACCTGCGGTCATATTAACGGTAGCCACGCTGATGTTGCTTGCCAGTGATACAATGTAGGTGGCAAGCGATTTATTTACCGTAAGCGTATTGAATGTGGTGGCACCGGTAATGCTGCTATTGCCCGCACCAGTGAAAGCGACCGTACTGGTGCCTGCGGTGAAAGTTCCGTTGTTGACCCAGTTACCAATAATAGTGTGGGTAAAGGTTGATGGGTCAAAGGTGACCGCAGGAGAAATAGAGACGGTATTATTGACAGTGATCGCGCCGGCCGCGGTTTTGGTACCGCCGTTTGACAATTGGAGATTGTTATAGGTGGTGTTTTTTACTGCCTGGGACGAAGGGCCATTATAGTTCACCGTGTTGGGAACATAAGACGTAACGTTCAACGTACCGGTAACAGTAAAAATGGATGCAATACCAAGGGTGGAATTGGCTGCCAGTGAAAGTGTACCTGCTGCAATCGTAGCATTGAACAGGTTGACTGACCCGCTTAACAGGGAGCTTGCTGTGAAGCTCACGGTACCAGCTGAAGCGATGAATGAACCACTGCAACTGATGGAAGCCGCTATGTTAAAACTGCTGGCAGTGGTAACTGACCCGGGTACCAATAATCCGCGAAGCGTGAGTGTGCCGCTGTTGGTAATTGTTTTGCCGCTTCCATTCATGGTCACCACCCCTGCGCTGGCAATGAATGAATTGGTTACGACCAGGTTGCCGGTAAGTATAAAGTTGCTGGCCGTGGTGACTACACCGCTTACAGAAAGATTGTTGAATGTAATACCCGCACCGGTAATGGCCTTGGTTGTGCCTGTGAAGTAAATGTTATTGGGTGCTGCATGGATGAATGTACCGGAACCACTGGTAACCAGGTTGCCGGAGATCGTCAGGTCCGAAACAGCCGGTGCGGTAATGTTGGAGCCGGTGATGCTGAGGTTATAGAAAGACTGGGTCGACTGGCCGCTGACAACCGCATTAACGCCCTTGAGGGTGATGGTTGATGTACCGGGAATAAATGTTCCGTTCATGATCCAGTTACCTGCGACCGTATGGGAGAATGTGGCTGCGTTGAACGTAGTGGAGGCACCGATATTGACGGAACCGGTGACAGAAAGGTTTGCCGCTGCCGTGAAAGCCAGGGCAGTAGCCGTTTTCACGTCGCTGATCAGGGAGCCTGTAACCGTTATGGCTGTTGCTGGAAAGGTTTTGGTTACCGAACCGGTGGCACCGCTGAGTAACAGGTTGCCATAGGTTTTTGCTGCAACGGCCTGGTCGGTGCCACCGTATTCAACAGTGGAAGTAAGGTTAAGCGTGGCAGAAGAGTAGTTGGCAGGAAATGTATTGGTGCCGCGGATGCGCAGGGTGCTTCCATTAGCAACGGTGATTGTTCCACCAGCTACGGTAGTGCCGCGGTTTGCCGTAAATGACCCCAGGTCAAGCGTTCCGGCGACTATATAAATGTTACCGACGCCCGAACTGGTCGATCGTAAGGCGGGAAGGTCGGCCGACAGGCTTTTCACTCCCGAACCGAGGATTCTCAGGGTCGAGTACACATAATCGCTGCTGATTACCTGGTTGGTAGTGGTTGATGAGTAGTCAACCACGGAACCGGAACTAAGCACAAAGGCGGTATTGATTGTATAGTTTGCCGGGAATGTAGCAGCATTTACTTTAAGATATCCCCCGTTGTTAACCGTTATATTATCTGCTGTTACCGTATAACCGGGAGCTTCGTTCGGGTTGAGGGTACCGCTGATACTGAGCAATGCGGAAGCGCCGGTGCAGGTGAGGTTGGTGTTGAGCGTAAGCACACTGCCTGAGTTGAGTGTCAGTTTCCTGAAATTGCTGGTCGATGAACCATTCAGCGACTGTACCGTTCCACTGAAGATCACTGCGGAGGTGGCTGAGTTGGCCGTGTACGTACCATTGTTAGTCCAGTTGCCTGTGAGCGAAATGCTTGAAGCCGGATGCACCAGGGTGCCATTATTATTTATAGTGATAAAGGAAGCAACACTCAGGTTTTTGGTTGCCGTGAGCGTAGTGGCGACAGCACCACCCAACGTCAGGGATTTACCGGTAGCTGTCACGTTAATCGCCGGTTGGTTGATACCCGTAAAAGCTGCATCCCCGATGACAACGTCGAGCGCGGACGTCGGAACACCGTTTGTCCAGTTGGTTGCCGTACCCCAGGCGGTGCTGACAGCTCCGGTCCAGCTGGTCGATTGCGAAAAAAGCGCAGTAGTGGTGAGCAGGGAGAATAAGACGGCGAACAGCCTGGAAAGGTAACCGGGTTTCATAAAAGATGGATTTGGAATAATAAATGTAGACTGAAACAGTTTCAAATGCAACCATAATCACCGATTCATTCAATATTTCTGAAAGGCTGGAACTCAAGCCGGGAGCAGGTTGTAGTCTTTTCTCAATCCCGGCTGTAGTAGAAGTATGACAGTTCAGGATTTATACAAGGATGGTCAACGGATTACAATAGTGTAATATTTTATATTAAAGATTTATGCAGCCTTATCAGGTGGATGTTGCAATGGCTGCTAATTAATAATATTTAATTCCGATGCTGTGAATTCCACGCATGTCAGGCCTGCTTTGCTGAAAACCGATAACAATCCACCGGCAGTATCTCCAGCGGAGATTAGAATCGGAGCCGGTAACCAGGGTAAGTATTAGGGCAGCGACGTAGCCAACGGGTGATATGTTTCCGGGTCAACTCAGGATAGAATTGATTCCCTGTGTGCTTATGTTCGTTTGCCAAACGATTATTCAAGCCTGCCAAACTCCAGTTGT
>SDZZ01000419.1 GCA_004173255.1 Chitinophagaceae bacterium
GTATGGCACTGAAGGCCAGTCGCCCTATTTTATCCTGGATACGCAGGAGATCAAGACCACCTGGCACCCTATCGAAAATATTGCTGGTGCGGGCGGCGGCTATTAGTAAAAACGGACATTATTTACTTTCTTGGTAAGGAATTTGAATATGACAGATATGCGAAAACTTATTACGGTGCTGGCGGTCCTGGTCTCATTGAACGCTTCCGCACAGATTGACAGTACAGACTCATCAACAGTGATCGTACATAAGGATCCGCGGCTGGAGCAGCTGGTAACCCTGCAGGCGCAGATCAACGAAGAGACCAGCCGTGATGCGCGCAAAACAGCTAAAGGCTACCGCCTGATGATCATCAGCACCAACAGCCGGGAAGAGGCCATCGCCGCAAAGACCACTATTTACACCTATTTCCCCGACCTGCAGCCATACCTCTGGCATCAGTCCCCTTATTATAAAGTCAAGGCCGGCAACTTCAGGGATCGCAAGGATGCGGAAGAATACCAGAAACGCCTGAATGTTTATTTCCCGAAGGGAGTATTTGTAATGAATGATATCATTGAGGTAAAAGCCGACAAGACTCGAGCGGACGACCTCTAGCCCATCTGAACTGCCTCTACCCGGATTTAGCTATTTTTGCCGCATGAGAGACAAGATCAGAACGCTGGCGAAAGAACTGGCTCCCGAATTTATTGCGGTCCGCCATCACCTGCATGCCAATCCCGAACTCAGTTACAAGGAATTTGAAACGTCCGCATTTATCCAGTCGAAGCTTGCGGAAATGGAAATACCCTTTGAAGTAAAGGCTACTACCGGTGTAATCGGGCTGATCCATGGCAAAAACCCGGGTTCGCGAATTGTTGCGCTTCGCGCTGATATTGATGCGTTACCCATCCTGGAAGAAAATACGGTCGATTATAAATCAAAAAACGAAGGCGTCATGCATGCCTGCGGTCATGATGTACACACCAGCTGTTTGCTTGGTGCTGCAAAAATACTACTGGCTACAAAAGATGAATGGGAAGGCACGGTAAAACTGATCTTCCAGCCGGGTGAAGAAAAAAATCCGGGTGGGGCAAGCCTGCTCATCAAAGAAGGCGTGCTGCTGAACCCCGCTCCCACCGCCATTTTCGGGTTGCATGTGCATCCCGGGTTGCCCGTTGGCAAACTGAGTTTCCGCCCCGGAAAAGTAATGGCGAGTGCAGATGAATTGTATATCACCGTTAAGGGAAAGGGCGGCCATGCCGCGTCTCCCCATCTGTGTGTCGACCCCATCCTGATTGCATCACACCTGGTGATTGCACTGCAACAGGTGATCAGCCGCAATAATAACCCGCATAATCCATCGGTACTTTCTATCACTGCGTTTAACGGTGGCAATACCACCAATGTGATCCCGAACGAAATCAAACTGAAAGGAACCTTTCGCGCCATGGACGAAGAATGGCGTTTCCGCGCGCACGAACTGATCACCACTATTGCAACCAACCTGGTACGTAGTATGGGCGGAGAAATTGACCTGCTGATCGACGTGGGTTACCCGTCTGTTTATAACAATGAAGCACTTCATGAAATAGCCGTGGCAAAGGCGGCTGAATATATGGGTGAAACTAATGTGGAAGAAACCGAAAAACGCATGGGTGCAGAAGACTTCGGCTATTATTCACAGCAGATACCCGGCTGTTTTTACCGGCTCGGTGTCATGAACATCGAGAAAGGGATCACGGCTGGCGTACACACCCCGAAATTTGATATCGATGAATCAGCTATTGAAATCGGGATGGGCATGATGGCGTTCCTCGGCAGCTCGGCGAAGCTCGTCGGGTAGGCGATTGACCTGCAAGCCCTGTTACACTGCATTCCCTGCATCAGCCCCGCTGTTTACGGTACTTCATATCGAGGAACGCAAGTATGGTAAAGAAAACGAAGTAGCCGATTGAGTTCCATTCATGATTGAGCAGCGCATGTCCGGAAGATCCGTCTTTGGGAAGGTTTACCAACGTGAGAAGCGGGAACGCAAAGGGCAGTTTAAAAACATGTTCCCATCCGAATCCGAAAGCCATCATGGACCCGATCAGCAGCGCGAGACCAATCCCGATTGGCGCAATGAAGTTTTTGAGCCGCAGGCTCAGCCAGTACTGGATGGAGATGATGCCCAGTAATGAAATAAAAGTTTTAAGATTCAATTCGAACAGCTGCGCCCAGTTGATGGGATGTTTGAGGAAGCTGATTTCTTTATGGATAAAACTGGGAATCACCGCCGCCAGGATCATAAAAATATTGTACATCAGGAACAGGAAGAGGATCATCAGGATGATGGCAATGTATTTGGAGAAAAATATATTACCGATGGATTGCGGCGAGGCAAACACCTGTTTCCATGTATTGTTCTTGTATTCGATCTGCGGAATCTGGCTGCAGATGAGGATTACAAAGATTGGCAGCAGCAGGCTGGAAAATTGCTGGTAACCCTGGAAGAAATGGGTTTCCCACGGCATAGCCTTCATCTGGTTAACCACTTTATCCGGCCGGATCAGGTAGATAAGCAGGAAGATAACCGGAATAACACCGGCCCCGATGAGGCTGAGCCAGAAGGAAGAACTGCGTTTTGTTTTTATCAGTTCCGATTTTACAGAAGTAAGTAAGCTCATTAGTTGGCGGATGTAATGTCAAGGAATAATTGTTCAAGGTCATTCTGCTGTGGATGGATGGCATAGATATCGAGCCCGTTTTCAACCAGCAGTCGTGCAATGGCAGCCGTCTGTTCATTTCCCTGGAAGGGTAAAACAATCTTCGATGGCTGCAGATCGGCCTTACCGTGGGCAGCCAGGAGTGATGCGGCGCGCACGTTATCGTTTGTCTGCACTTCGAGGGCAGTCTGCCTGGTTTTCATCTGCTGCAGTTCCGACAGCGGACCCTGGAACAGCATCGATCCTTTATGGATGATACCTACATGGGTAGCCATCCTTTCTACTTCATTCAGGATATGGCTCGATACCAGCACCGTGGTATTGTGTTCCTTGTTCAGTGTGCGGATCAGTTCGCGTGTTTCAATGATCCCGTTTGGATCCAGGCCATTGGTCGGCTCATCCAGGATCAGCAACTCGGGCTGGTGTAACAATGCAATGGCAATCGATAACCGCTGCTTCATACCGAGTGAAAACTGTTTTGCTTTTTTGTTGCCGGTCTGGTCGAGCCCCACAATCCGCAAAACTTCCTCACACCTTGTTTTCGCTACCTTGTAGATGACGCGGTACACATCGAGGTTTTCCATGGCCGTAAGGTGCATATATAAGGAAGGCGCTTCGATCAGCGAGCCGAGACGTGAAAGGATTTCAATCCGGTTGCTGGCAAAGTCCTTCCCGAACACGTGCAGTTTGCCTTCCTGGTTACGGAGCAAACCGAGCAGCAGACGCAGCGTGGTTGTTTTTCCGGCACCATTGGGTCCAAGGAATCCATAAACGCTGCCCTGCGGAACAAAGAGATTGACGTTACTGAGGGTTTTGAAACCTGATTTGAAGGAGAAGTTCAGGTTAGTGGTTTCTATCACCGGGTTTGCTGTCATGATGTTGGTATTAACGCTAAGATGTTTAAATCCGGCCGTAAATCAAAATTTATGGGTTGAGCGGTCGGGACCGGTGGAATTTATATTTTGTAACTTGCATTGATTTTTATGGGACTACCAGGTGTGCCCCCGGGTTACACCGTTCACCAAAAAACAAACATGAAGAAAGAATTGCGTAAACAGCTGGCACTGGATTACCACTCCAAGGGCCGGCCTGGAAAGATAGAAGTTGTTCCGACCAAAGACGCAAAAACCCAGCGCGACCTGTCGCTGGCCTACTCGCCCGGCGTGGCGGAGCCCTGCAAGGAAATTTTTGCCAATCGCGAAGAAGTGTATAAATACACGGCCAAGGGAAACCTGGTAGCGGTGATCAGCAACGGAACGGCAGTACTGGGGCTGGGCGACATCGGACCCGAAGCAAGCAAACCAG
>SDZZ01000420.1 GCA_004173255.1 Chitinophagaceae bacterium
CTTTTAATCTTCGGGATTTTCTTTAAGGCAAATTCATAAAAAGTGTTGAAATTTAACTGCGGTATGTGATCCTCCTGAGTAGTGGCATTGAAATACTGGCTGTAGTAGGCGGAGACTACACTTGCGATCACATCACGTTCGACGGCGCTTACTGTTCCTTCCGCGCCCTTCCATAACAGGCTGATCAGAGTACATAGAAAGTCCTTTTTCTCGATGTTGTATTCGCTTTCATCGATGGCAAAGGGGTTCATCGTGATCGGCTTGTTGTCTGCCCAGGTAATATATTTTCCCTGGTAATAGGCGCACAGGCCGGAGTACGAATGTCCGGTATCTACGATCACCACATCCATATTATACTGCATATACTGCTCGACCAGTGAATTGATCAGAAAAGATTTACCAGCACCCGATGGGCCTAAACAGAAGCGGTTCCGCGCGTTGATGCGCCCTGTACGCATCGGCAAATCCGATAGATCGATCCCAACGGGAATGCCCTGGCGGTCGGTAAAACGGACCAGGAAATCTGATGGTTCGTCCTTTAGCAGAGATTCCTTAAAGAAAAAGCAGAGCGCGGCGTCGGCGGTGGTTAGGAACCAGTCATATCTTTTTAGCTCAACGCCATTGCCCGGCAGGGCGCAGCGGAATAGTTCAAGTTGGTTGTAAGCATTGCGTGAGGGAATAATGCCCTGCTGGAAAAGTGCGGCCTCAATGTAATTGGCTGCCTTCCTGATTTGTTCTTCCTTTGCACAGACTACCATAGAATAATGGGCATTGACCAGCAACTGGTTTTCCCTGGCTACATCGACCAGCAGCAGGTCGATGTCCTCCACGCAGATTAGGTTGGCGGGATCGGGTACCCCAGAATGGCGCTTGCGTTTCAGTTCCAGTTTATTGAGTGTCATCTGCTGGGCTGGGATTTCCAGCAGCTGGTTATAGATGATAACCCGATAACCCGGAACATGGTGAAGGAAAGAAAGGTTATCTACGGGAAAGTCCCGCATTCCCTTATTATCCTGCTTTTGTATATAGGGTCCGACCTTTTCCGGCAGGTCTACCGAATCGGTGTTGACCATGCTGATACACCGGATCGCAAGGTTGCCCAAATTCAGCTGTTCGTCTCCGCAACGCATGTTGTTGAGCGCGGTATGTGCAGACGCAAATTCCATACTGAGTACCTTACTTATATACCGGTTTATTTCGGCTTCGTTCAAGTACTTGGGATTGAGCCCCGCGCTGGCCAGCAGGTCAGAAAGTTTAGCAATGTTCTGGAAGAAATCGGCCAGAACCTTTTTATCAAAAGTATAAAAAGCGCCGTGTTTTACCTGCCGGGTAATAACCAGATAGGTTTTTATATCGGTATATTCCCGTCCCTCAAAGTGTGCGTGGTACTTTTGCTGGAGAAATTCACCGGCAGGTACACCGATATATTTTCTGCGTATAAAAACATCCTGCTTTTGAATAATATGCCCTTCGCCTAATATTTTAATGATATTCAATAGCAAACTTTGATAGGCGGAATAGGCATCCGGGTCGGCACCATATTGCAGCACGGGATTGGTGATGTGCAGGATCATAGAGAAATCGCCTTTCTCCCCGTACAAAATGTTCAGGCCGTTATAGGTATCGATCCCGGCATAAGGCATTTTAAATGCTGTTTTTTTTTCTCTGTGCATGGTTGATCTTTAAATGGACTGGATGGATAATGATCCCGGTGTTCCGGGTTTTGGCGTGCAGGCCGTCCTTTTGACGAAAAAAGGTGTAGCCAAGCCCCGCGGAGATCAGGGCGATGGTGAGAAAACCGCCCAGGTACATACTGGTAAGCGCTCCGATCAGACCGCCCAGGATCAGGCCGCCAGCGAGGGAGCCGATGCCCCAGTAAATGAATTTCCCTTTGAAGCCGCGGTAAATAAGGGGCTTTTGAAGCCCCTTATAGATTGCATACTTAGCGGTCATTATACGCCGAAAAACGCTTTAATGACTACCGACACCAGCACCAGGAACAGGCAGGAACCGCCCCAGGACATCAGTTCTTTGTTGATGTCCTGGTCTCCAGAGTTCCATTTGATGTACACGCGTACACCGCCGATCAGACCGACCACCGCCCCGATGGCAAGGATCAGCGTAGACACGGGGTCTACGTAGCTTGTCAGTGAAGAAGTGGCGGCATTGATGCCGGTTGAACCGCCGCCCTGCGCGAATGAAGATTGAGCTGCCAGCATAGAAAGCGCAGCGAAAGCAAACAGTTTTTTGGTTTTTACTGTCATGGATTAAGAAATTAAAAAGTGAATAAAAAATTGAAAGGCTGTTTAGTGTACCCCGAAAAGGGCTTTGAGCGCCGACCCGATGACCGAGAGGAACAGGCAGGAAAAGAACCAGCCCATGACCTGGGCGTCGATGTGATGTTTGCCGGATTGCCAGTTGGCATATACCCGCAGACCGCCTAGTATGCCGCTAATGGCACCGAGTACCAGCACCATGTCCGAAAGGCTGAAATACCAGCGGTGCATTTCACCGCTGGCCTCGTAAAACTCCCCGATGCCCGGCGGCGCCTGGGCCATGCCTAAAAAAGGCAGGGCAAAAAAAAAGACAACCGGAGTTGTCTTTAAAAGATAATACTTGAATTTCATCGGTGCATTAGTAAGGAATGGCTTTGGTATACTCGATCAGGTCGGACTGAGCCAGGGAGAAAAGCTGTTTTAGGCTGACCCCGCCTGTGCTTTGCAGCGGGCCTGAAGAAATGGCCTGTCTGCTTTTAGGTTCAGCGGCCGGGTTTTGTACCGGCGCGGCCGGTGGTTCGTCGGAACTCACCTGTCGAGGTTCGTGTTCTTCGGAAAAGACGAGTTCGTCCTGGCCTCCCTCCGCGGCAGGCTGACCTCGCGACCTTAGCAGGTCAAAAAGAACGTTCAAAAGGTAGTACAGGGAATAGACAGCGGCAAGGCTGAGCAGAAATTGTGTCCAGTTCATAATTCAATGGTTTTAATGTTTTCTTTGACGTATTGGATGAGTTCAGGATGCTGGCGGAGAAAATCTTGCAGGCTGTAGGCGATCAGCTTGTTCATGTCAATGGCCTTTGCGATTTTCAACTGCTTCAACAGGAATACCGTGCGGTCATCCAGACGAATAAGCAGTTTTTCCTTACCTGCCAGGTCATAGGCAAGGATGCTTTCAAATAGTGTTTCCAATGTGGTGTCAGCAGATCTTTTAGCCGGTTTGACTGAGGTTCTTCTTTTGGCAGGCGGTGTTTCGTTCAGATCATTGTGCCCGGCAGCACCGTCTTTTTTAATGGTTTCCCTTAGTTCGTCAGCCAGTGATTTAATGCCGGTCATGTTTGTTCCTCCCAATCAAGGTACTGGCTGTAGATCAGGTCGAGTAGCGGCAGCACCACGGGGTACAGGATAAGTGGTGTTTGAAAAGTGCTGATCCGTTGAAAATCCACCCGGTCGGCCAGGCCGGGCGCGATCACCCCGAAACGCTGCATCACCTTTTCTATTTCGGCCCGAGTCTCATATTTGACCGTGTTCTTAATGCGGTTTGGAATAAAGATGAAAGGCGCCTTATCGTTGATCTTCCTTAACACCATTGCAAAAAGCAGGGTGGAATCCACTGAAAACTCATCGTAGGCAAAAGGGCAAAGCACGACGTCGGCGGCGGCGAACAGCGGTAGCAGGCCGTCATCATCCATTTTTCCGGGCAGGTCGATCAATATGATCTCGCCGGACCTGCTGCTGAGCGCACTGTGCAGGGAAGGGAAATGTTTCAGGTCGGCCGGAACTACTTCATAGAGTGGCTCGTTTTCCAGAATCTTTGCCTTTTCAGCTTTTGAGGCCAGAGATTGCTGGTAATCCATGTCTAGAACAGTAACCTTACGCTTTCTGACCTGTGTCAGGTAGTTTGCAAACAGCAGGGTAAGCGTGCTTTTTCCGGCGCCGCCTTTTTGGTTTCCAATGTGTATAACCATAGTAATTGATTTTTAATTTTATCGTGTATTG
>SDZZ01000048.1 GCA_004173255.1 Chitinophagaceae bacterium
GCCACAATTTCTTCTTTGCCCGGAACCGGTTTACCCATTGCAATGAGGGTATAATCCTGCAGGTGATAATCTTCGACCAGGCGGATGATAATCTGCGGGTAACGGGGATTGGTGGCGTATCCTGCTTTCTTCAGGCCATTGGCCCAGGCGGCATAGTCGAGCGGATCCAGGTTGAACAGGGACGCGTAGCGGGTATTGTTCCGCAGGAAATCGGAGTGATCGCGGTAACTTTCTTCCGGCATCTCGTATTTGCGGAAACATTCGTTCGGGGCATCATCGGTATGCGACACGGACGGCCCGGTCCAGTTCGACTTGCATTTAATCCCGAAATGGTTGTTTGATTTTTTTACCAGCACACTGGTTCCTGCCATCGTTTCATGTATGCCCTGTGCCAGTTTGATGGAGGCCGGCACACCCGTGCGTTGCATTTCACTGATGGCAATGTCTTTATAGGTAGAGATGTAATCTTCGATCACTTCACTGTTCTGTGCCCTGCCGGCTATAAAACAGCAGAGTAAAATACAGCTTACAATAATTTTCCTGGTTCGCATGGTTATCAGGTTAAATTTTTCGCAACAGGTAGAGTCCGTCACGGAGGGTCAGCATCATTTTTTCCAGGTCATTCCTGCCAAGGATATATTCGTTAAAGTCGCGGATGGCCTTCCCGC
This sequence comes from Chitinophagaceae bacterium, assembly GCA_004173255.1. GTDB lineage: Bacteria > Bacteroidota > Bacteroidia > Chitinophagales > Chitinophagaceae > JBEVJC01. The sequence goes on from SDZZ01000048.1 coordinate 669, forward strand.
TTTTTCCTTTTACCGGTTCCTCCAGCACGTCGCCATGAAAGAAAACATTATCTGCTAAGATAAATCCGTTTTGCCTCAATCGGGGGAAAACAAGGTTAAAATATTCAATGTATCCGGTTTTGTCCGCATCGATAAATACCAGGTCCCATTGTTCATCAAGGGCCGGGATAATTTCGCGGGCGTCGCCGGTGTGCACCCGGATTTTATGGCCAAAAGCTGATCTTGCAAAATACGCTGCAGCCGTACCGGTTTCTTCTTCGCGGATGTCGATGGTATGGAGCAAGCCGTCTTCCGTAAGCCCTGCGGCAAGGCAAAGTCCGCTGTATCCCGTAAAAGTTCCGATCTCCAGGATCCGCCGTGGTCGCAGCATCCAGCTTACCATCTGCAGCCACTTTCCCTGCAGGTGGCCACTGAGCATACCGGCATGTGGATGGTTGGCCAGGGTATGGTCACAGATCTCCCGCAACAAGGGCTCGTCGGGCGATGTGTATTTTTCGGCATATGCCTGTACCTGTGGATGAATGAGATCCAATCTTTTTTTTACAAAGATAAGACTCAGTGGTTTTGGTTCATCGTTCCTGGTGGCGAACCTCAGGCATTGTCAGCACTCCCTTTAGCGGGGGCAGCAGACGAAAGCAGGTATAAGCCGGCGAAAGTGATCAGGCCATTTACAATGAGTAGTTCGGGGCCGAAGCGGAAATTGCCAAACAGCAGTTTCTGGTTCCATTCCAGTGCCAGGCACAGCAGCGGCGAAAGCACGCATACGATAGGAACCAGTGTATCGTTCACCGATCGTTTGGTGAGGATGCCAAAAGTAAACAGTCCAAGCAGCGGTCCGTAAGTATATGCCGCTACTTTCAATATCACGTCGATCATGCTCCGGCTGTCGATCCAGTTAAAGATCATTACAAACACCAGGAAGATCCCTGCAAAGACAAGATGCACGCGCTGCCTGATCTTCTTCTTTTTCGGATCGGTCCAGTCCGGCCTGCGTTGCATACCGATGATATCGATACAGAAGGAGGAAGTAAGTGCAGTAATGGCACCATCGGCGCTGGGAAACAATGCCGATATAAGGGCAATGATAAAGATTACCGATACCACCGGTGGCATGTGATCCAGCGCCAGCGCAGGGAAGAGCTTATCGCCCCCGATCACCTGCCCATTGAGCATGTAGTCGGTCACTTCCTTACCGTTGACCAGGTGCGTTACCCGGGCTGCACCGAGGCTTTCGGAGTACAGGTACAACAGGCCACCCAGCACCAGGAACAGCATAATCACAAACAACAGGATAATGGAAAGGGTAACCACGTTCTTTTGTGAATCGCCCAGGCGGCGGACGGAAATATTTTTCTGCATCATTTCCTGGTCCATCCCGGTCATGGTAATGGTAATAAATGCACCCGCCAGGATCTGTTTCACAAAGAAGAGTTTACTGCCAGGATCGGTAAAAAATATCTTTGAGTATCCCTTGTCGGCCATTTCACCAAGGGCACTGCCGAGGCTGGTATCCATGGCATTCAGCATGTAGATGACGCAAACAACCAGGCCGGTCAGCATGAAGGTGGTCTGCAGTGTATCGGTGAACACGATGGTTTTTACCCCACCCTCATAGGTATATATCAGGATCATCACCAGGATGATCAGCGTGGTGAGCCAGAATGGTACATTGAAACTGGAAAGGATAGCATCCTGCAGGATTTTTACTACCAGGTATAGTCTTGCCGTAGCGCCAAGTGTACGGGAAAGGATAAAAAAGCCAGCCCCTGTTTTGTAAGATTTGATACCCAGTCGCGAACTCAGGTAATTATAGATCGATGTCAGGTTAAGCCGGTAATAAAGCGGCAGCAGTACGAAAGCGATCACCAGGTAACCGATGAGGTATCCCAGCATGATCTGGAAATAGGCAAACGAGTCGTTGCCAACGCCACCCGGAACACTGACAAATGTAACACCCGAAAGGGAGGTGCCGATCATACCGAATGCAACAAGCATCCAGTTACTGTTACGGTTACCAATAAAGAAGGATTCGTTGTTGGAGTTCCGGGAAGTGTACCAGGCAACTACCAGCAAAATGATGAAGTATCCGATTACAAAGGAGAAAAGCAATCCCGCCGACATAGAATATTATTTTTAAAAGATCATTGACGGCGTGGCCGGCAACAATTTTTGAAGGTAAACAAATTTCGCTTCCTTTGCCGCAAACTTGTACTATGGCCGTTCGCTCCGTTGCTGTTTTCTGCGGTTCCAAAAATGGGAAAGACCCTATCTACGCCCAACACACGGCCGAGTTGGGCAAACTGCTTGCGGCGAACAATATCAGGGCAGTGTATGGAGGTGGCAATGTCGGCATCATGGGCTTGATTGCCGATTCCGTTATGCAGGCAGGCGGTGCTGTATCCGGTGTCATTCCGCAGGTTCTGGTTGAATGGGAGCGACAGCACACCGGTATTACTGAACTGTTCGTGGTAAATAATATGCATGAACGGAAGAAAATGATGTATGACCTTTCTGATGCAGCCATTATTTTGCCCGGGGGCTTTGGCACACTGGACGAACTATTCGAAATGATTACGTGGAACCAGTTATCGATCCACGACAAACATATATTCATCCTCAACAGCAATGGGTTTTATGATCACCTCATTGCCCATATTTCCAGGATGCAGGAAGAAGGGTTCCTGTATGAAGCTGCCACGCAGCGGCTTCGTTATGCTTCCGATCCGGAAACGATCATTTCGATGATAACGGCGGATTGAGCCACTGCTGTACATGCATTTTGCACCCAGGGTGGCCACATTGGGCAAAACCTTCAGGAATATTCCCTGAACGCCGGTCTACCTCCGGTTCCTTCCCTGGAACAACCCGATGCTTGCGCCGGCGCGTATGATGGGTACCATGTCGATTCGTTGTGCAGCGGGGTTATCCGGGTTATAACTTACGTTCACATAGGGTGAGTTCATGTTCTTCAGTACATCAAACAACAGTGAGATATAAAAAAAGGTGTTGGAGCCTGGTTCGCGGCCCTGTGCCAGTCCGGCCCCAAGCAGCAGCGAATTGGTACCCGTTGTTTGTTTATCCTGCTGGTAACTGCTTCCCGGCGCGGGAATATATTTAAGCGTGGTGAAATTATGTTCCAGTTGTCCCTGTACGAATAAAAATTTTACCGGGTATAAACGGGTGAATACGCCCGGGCCATAAACCGTTTGCCTGATCTTGTCATTGAACTGGTAGTAGTCGCGCGACCCGTTGTACAGGAAATTAAATGCAATACCGCCATCAATCCAGTTGGCCAGCGTGTAACCCAGCATGGGATTGGCTCCCAGCAGGGTTTGCCCATTAAAGAATGACAGGGTAACACTACCTCCGGTAAAAAGCCTCTCTTTTTCAAAACCCGTCTTTTCATCCTGGGCGTGGGCAAAAAGCACTGCAACGGATGCGAGCACAATCAGCATAATCTTTTTCATGGGTGTCTGTTTTATTTGTTGAGCAGCTGCTGGTCATTCCAGTCCAGCTCCAGCTGGCTGCTGATTCTTTTTACTCCCGGCCATGTGGCAATCATCAGTCCAAGCAGCACTGCGGCCAGTGCCAGGAAAGGAAAACTGCCAGTAAGCAGGTAAACGGTCAGCGTGAGCCATCCCGGTACTTCCAGTAAAGCCAGGTTAATGATGAACGCACCGCGATAGATGTTTAATTTGGCCTCCAGCGGATTTAAAGAATTTTTAGCATTGCCGATCCCTTTTGCCATCACCCGTTTTCCGATGACCAGGCAGGCAAATGCGATCAGCATTACCACTGCAAGCAAAGTGGTGTGGTAGTTATTCAGGTCGACCATCAGCGGTCCGTTCATTTCATTCATAATCACCGCAGCCACCAGGTAAATGACCAGGCTGCACATCATGGCAATGGAGAGGACCTTTAATACCCGCACCAGTTGCGACGGAGAGGCAACGGCCCCGGGCTGCATCATGCGTCAAATATTTTTCCGGCGTTGAGGATATTATGCGGATCAAAAACCTTTTTGATGCCTCTCATGATTTCCAGTTGTGCCTCTTCAAAAACAATATCCATATAAGGTTTCTGGATCAGTCCGATGCCGTGTTCGCCACTGATGGTGCCACCCAGGCTTTTCACCAGCTGGAACAAGGCGCCCAGGCTTCTGGTCATTTCGGCATCACCATGGCTGTTGGGGGTACCTTCCTTGCGGATCCGGATATGCAGGTTACCATCTCCCGCGTGGCCGTAACACACAGCTTCGAAACCATGTTTTATACCCAGCTCCTTCACGCCTTTCACCAGTTTGGGAAGTTCTGCCCTTGGCACCACCGTATCTTCTTCAATGGTGAAGCCCGCAAGTTTGACTGCTTCTGCCGTCCGCCGGCGCAGTTTCCAGAGTTCGGCCTTCTGTTGTGCATCATCAGCGAAGAATACTTCCCCGCCTTCATACACCATCATCAGTTCGGCTATCTGCTCCATTTCCGACATCAGTACATCGGGATTGTTGCCATCCACCTCAATGATGAGATGTGCTGCAATATCATCGGTAACCGGTACAGCAAAGCTGTCCACCATTTTACTCACAATCTTCAATGCGTCGATCTCCACCAGCTCCAGCGCACTTGGCGTGAAACCCGCGCGGAAAATGGCACTGACGGCCTCGCTTGCCTTTTCCAGCGACTGGAACGGCACCAGCATCAGCAGGTCATGCTTGGGATGAGGGATCAGGCGCAGCACAATCTTCGTCACTACACCAAGTGTCCCTTCGCTGCCGACAAGCAGTTGCGTGAGGTTATATCCCGTTGAATTTTTCAGTACGTTCGATCCGGTCCAGATGACGGAACCATCGGGCAACACAACTTCGAGGTTCAGCACGTAATCCTTTACCACACCGTATTTCACGGCCTTCGGTCCGCCACTGTTTTCGGCCACGTTGCCACCAATGAAACAGGATCCCCGGCTGCTGGGATCAGGCGGGTAAAACAATCCTTTTTCTTTTACGGCATTCTGCAATACTTCTGTAATCACCCCCGGTTCGGTGGTGACCTGCAGGTTGCGTTCGTCAATTTCTATGATAGCATTGAGCCTCTCCGTGGAGAGTAACACCCCGCCGAGATGGGGCAAGGCGCCACCACTGAGGCCGGTACCGGCACCCCTTGGGGTAACGGGAATATAATTGTCGTGGCAGATGCGCATGATCGCGCTGATTTCTTCGGTTGAACGTGGTTTGAGCACCACGTCGGGTAAATAGCTTAGTTTTTCTGTTTCATCGTGCGAATAATGCTGTAATGATTCCCCGTCGACAAACACAAATTCCGCCCCGCAAATTTCCCTGAACGCCCCTAATTGTTCCATGGCCGGGGTCAGCGCCTTGATATCTTCAGTCATGTACCATTTTTAATCTTCCCTGTAAAAATCGGAAAAAAATGGACGCCTTCCGCCGCGATCTTTTGAGAGTCTGTTCAAGGGGCAATGCCGCTCGCCCGCCGGACCTTCAGCGAATGTGCGACTAGTTTTTGAACGAAGGGCACAGTGACTGCTTCCGGTTGCCTTTGTACTGGTCAAACACACCCTGTTTGACCAGGGAGAATTCGAAGGCGCCGCGACTGCCGTTGTAATTGCTCAACGTAGAGATAGTGGCATCATAGGTAAAAGTGAACATGTAGTCCTTAACGCCCAGACCTATCATCGGGATTACCGCGTCGGTGCTGCGGTAGTATAGACCCGCGACCAGGATATTCTCCCCGTCACCCGACAGGTTGTAGTGGGCATTGGCACCCATCACCCACTCGGTCGATTTGGCCTGCAGGGAGAAATAGGTATTCGGGTTAATGATCACCTGGTCGCTTACCTTGAAACTACCGTTCAGGAAGGCGGTATGCCTCACTGCTATGCGGTTGTCAACGCCCGCCGCCTGGTCGAAGAATGACTCACGCGGACGGTTGAGGTGATGCGACGAAAATCCCATGTTGATATACGTTTTATCGTCCGGGAAATACGCATAGTTGAGCCCGGCCTGGATATCGAGATAGTTTACATTATTGGCCGAAAGCGCCACGCTGGTAGGCAGGTTGGCATCGAAGAAATGCCCGTCAAACTGGTCAGGGAATTTCAGGTTGGTAACGTTGATCTGTTTGTTCGCATACCCCACATTGAACCCCGCACTCAGCAGGCTTCCGAGATTCAGCATCTGGTGGTATGCCACCGATCCGTACACCCGGGTGGAGGTCAGGTTCCCGCTCCCCGCCACATCCCGCAGGATCATGCCACCGACACCCATCCAGCCATCACTGTTTTCATTGGTCATTACCTGGGCATCACCCCAGGCACTCATGGTTTTATAGGGAACGCTCATGATCGATGACCACTGGTTGCGGTAATTGACACCCACGCGGTAATCACCATCGGGCTGGAACCCGGTATTGGCGGGGTTGGTAAGCAACGGCGAATTCATGAACTGTGAAAAATGGAGATCCTGGGCGGATGCGGAGAAACCCACGCAGCACAACGCCAGCATCCAGGTAATACTGCCAAGCAATTTACCGGATGTTCCCGTTTTCATTCTGTTACCTGTTACACACTGTTTTCTCAAGTTGACTCCTTTTTATTTCGACTGCTATCTTATTAACGTAATATCACCGGTTTTGGTCGTCTTTGTCCCGTCAAAGAATTCAACGGCCAGCGTATAAGCGTACACATCCATTGGCTGGATCACCCCGTTTACGCGCCCGTCCCATCCGGTATTGCGACTGCTGGTTTCAAATACTTTTTTACCCTGTCGGTTATAAATCGTGAATTTGATTTTGGCAATACCAAAACCCATCGGTTTCACTATGCTGTTGATATCATTGCTCGCTGGTGTAAATGCATTGGGAACATCCAGCGCCGGTTCAATAATGGTGTTTACATCTGCACAGGCTGTATCCGAACAGTCAAGACTGTTGAAGGCAACCAGGCAGGCACGGAACGTACCCGCGGCATTGTACTGATGTGTCACATTTGCCCGCGAAGTGGTAGCCAGTGTATCACCATCGCCGAATATCCACAGGAACCGTACCGAGTTGGCCGATGAGGTGTTGGTGAAAACATTGGGCGTGTTCAGGACCGGTGCCGTCGGTGTGTAGGTAAATGACGCAGCCGGGCCATCCAGTACCACAATGGTCCCGTAAGCCGTATCGGTCAGGTTACAGGTATTCGGGTTATTGGACACCATGCGCACTGTATAGGTACCCGGTGTATTGTAGGTATGTACGGGGTTGGCCAGGGTCGATGTATTGTCTGCCCCCGACGCAGGGTCACCAAAGTCCCACACAAAATCGAGACCGCCGATAGTGGCGCTGCTGTTGAACACCGCATCATAGGAAGCACATCCCTGCGGCGGCGTGCTGAATTGCGCGTCCACATTCGCCGCTACGTTGATCGGGATCACCAGCGAGTCGGGATTGTTGCAGTACGTGGTATCGTTCAGCACCAGGTGCACTTCATAAGGACCTACAGCCGGGAAGGTATGGTTAACCGATGCCAGGCCGGCACGGATTCTCGGACTGCCATCACCAAAATCCCATATGAACGAAGTATCGGAGAAAGGACGTGTAGGGTCGGTGGCAGATAAATTATTAAACTGGAATTCGAGTGAGTTACAGGGACCGGTCTTTATAAAATCGGCCGCAAGATTGGCGATGAGGTCACCCACGCGGATATTGATATACGACGTATCACGTTCGTTACAACTGGCCGGGTCGATTGCAATCAGCATCACGCGGTAATCGCCTACCAGGTTGAATGTATGGTTCTGGGTGTATCCTGCTGCGGCATCGAGCGGACCAACCCTTGGTGAACCGTCACCAAAATCCCACTCATATTGTGTGGCATTCCGAACGATATCAGTAAAAGTTACGGTCAGGGGTAAACAACCCGCCGTATCACGCGGCACGCCACCGATCGCACTCTGCACTTCTGCCCCAACCCCTGCCAGGTTGAATGCAATTTTAGCCATACCCAGGTTACAACCTGGCAAAGCGCGGTTGCTTGGTGACCAGACGCCTGGTGTGGTCGGCGGCACACCGCCACCACCACAGTTTGCACACATGGCCTGGTAGATCACCCCATTACGATCGAACCGGCTGGTGCCACCGTCCACGTGGTCGGTAAGGCCTCCGTTCTGTCCGAAGAAGCTGGCGTAAAGCGGGGTCGGACCGGCAGCATCACGCCGCAGGACAAAGAAATAAAAGTCGGCCCCATCGGGACCACCCCTTGGGTAAGGCAATGCATCGGGGGAAACATACATCCCCGCGGTACCGGCATTCTGGTAACCCTGTGAAACCTGCCCACCCCAACCGGATACGTATACATTTTCGCACCGGTCGACCAGGAACGCTGTTGGCGAAATATTCGGCCGGTTGGCGGTTGTTCCGAAAGTGGTACGGTATACATAAGCCGAAAGATCCGGCTGCAGTTTGGCAATAAATTGTTTGGCACCGGCTACACTGTACCCTGCATTGATGGCAGGCATACTACCGGTAGTGGTACCCATAATGTAGGGGAAACCGAAACGATCAAACTGGACCCCATAGATCTGGTCAATAGCATCGGTACCGATATAGGTTGACCGTATGATCGAGGCACCATTGCTGCTGATCTGTGCAATAAACCCGTCGATGCCACCGGAAACGGGCTGTGCCGTACCGATGGTACCCGCATGCGAACCGCGGAAGTCGGGGCTCTCGGTGCCACCTGCCACATACACGTCGCCCGTTGGAGCAATGGCCAGCACATAAGCGGCATCATTACCCGAACCACCGAGGTAACTGGCAAATAACCGGGTGTTCAGTGTCGGATCAAACTTGAGTACAAAACCATCCTGTGCACCACCACCAAAACCTGGCTGGAAGCCACCTGCGGTGATAGCACCCATACTGGCCGAACGGGTACTGGAAGCCACGTATACATTGCCGGCTCCATCGAGGATCACCTCGCTGCGACCATCATCACCATAGTTCTGCTGCAGTGAGTTGGTGCCCGTGCGGTTAATGGAAATATTTACCCCATCATCGCCTGCACCGCCAACCTTGGCCGAACCGAGAAGTGCGGAGCCGGTCGCATTGAGTTTTGTTACCACCACATCATACCCGCCACCGACACTGCTGCCATTACCAAGTAAAGGATAGTTGGGAGAGTTGGAACGACCTGCGAGTATCAGGTTACCGTCATTGTCCACCACCAGGCTATGTGGTTGTTCGTTGCCGCTACCGCCTACATACGTTGCATACACACGTGCGCTTCCGTTTGGCGAAAGTTTGATGATACCGATATCAATGGGGCCGGGGGCATCACTGCTGTTATTATTCTGGTAGTTCTGCTGGAAGGAACCAACAGTGGTAGGGAAACCATTATCAAAAACGATCCCTCCGCCATAAAAACTTCCGTCAGGCCCATAGGTGGCCGTGAAACCCCAGTTGTTGCCGGTACTTCCGGAGAACGAACAGAAAATCAGTGCCGGGTCAATGATCAGTGTTGCATTCGGATCATTGCCTTTGACATCAAAAGTGAGCACATTGTCTTTCACCACATACCTGCAGCTGACATCCTTGCGGTCCTTACCGGTAAACTGGTAAGTGTACGGGGATGATTCACGAAGCTCACCCACCGATGTACTGACCACCAGTTCCTTGTTGCGGATGGTTAACTTATCGACCCCTTCGTACTTTAATGCAATCTTTTTAATGTCGGCACCCGGGCGGGCCACGATATCATATTTCATTACACCGTTGTACGTGTAGTAACGGACGTCCACATTCGGATATACTTCTTTCAATGTAACGGCCTGGTATATTTTGCAGCCGCCTGCCCACCTGGACGGGTCGTCACCGATGATATAGTTATTGTGGGAATCGAGGGGCTTGTCGCCGGTAACCTGCATTTTTGGCGAAGCGCCAACAAAGTCAACGTTATAAGCGTGTGAACGAAGCAGCAAGCCGCCATTGGGACCTTTCGTTGCGGTGGAATGTTCATTACCGTGGTCATGCAGCAGTTGCTGGATGGTACCAAGGTCTTTCTGGTTGTGCTGCAGGATGGTGAAGCCGGTGGAGCGGATGAACACGGCACCACTGCTGAGGTCGCCTTTGTATTTCACCTTGCTATCCCACTGACCTTTATTTTCAATGAATTCAATATTGCCATAATCCTGGGCCGAAACAACCAGGAAAGAACACACGAAGGCAAGCAGGGGCAAGAGGCGTTTTAGGGTAACCATTCTGTTCATTAAAATAATCAAATTATCCCGTTTAAGACCTGAAAACTTATGTTAAGAAATTTTACTCCACCCCATCTTTCCTTTCTGCTCCTGCAGGAAGGTTTTGAGGCGTGAATTCTCATCCGATTCTAATCCCGGATCCTGTTCCACCAGCAGGATGGCCATTTCCCTTGCGGTTTCCAGCAGGTCGCGGTCCTGCATCAGGTCTGCTATCCGGAAGTTCAGCAGCCCGCTTTGCCTGGTACCTTCGATATCACCCGGACCCCTCAGCTCGAGGTCCTTTTCGGCGATAACGAAGCCATTGTTAGTGGTCGTCATGATCTGGATGCGCTCGCGCGCGTCTTTACCCAACGACGACCCGGTTAATAGTATGCAGTAGCTTTGCTCGGCACCCCGTCCAACCCTTCCCCTCAGCTGGTGTAACTGCGACAGCCCGAATTTTTCCGAACTCTCTATCACCATCACCGATGCATTTGGTACGTTGACCCCCACTTCGATTACGGTGGTCGACACCATAATCTGAGTGTCGCCGGACACAAACCGTTGCATGTTCTGTTCTTTTTGTTCGGCCGGCTGCCGTCCATGGACCATACTGATCCAGTATTTCGGTTCCGGGAAATATCCTTTTACGGTTTCGAAACCCCTCATCAGGTTTTCGTAATCCATTTTATCGCTCTCCTCAATCAGCGGGAAAATGATGTAGACCTGACGGCCCTTATCAATTTCTGCCCGGAGAAAGCTCATTACACGGGCTCGCTGTGTTTCATAACGGTGTACGGTGGTAATTGGTTTACGACCAGGGGGAAGTTCATCTATAACGCTCGTATCGAGATCTCCGTATGCGGTCATGGCCAGTGTTCTTGGAATGGGGGTGGCGGTCATCACCAGCACGTGGGGCGGAATGGCTGCCTTCTGCCACAGTTTTGCCCGCTGCGCTACCCCGAAGCGGTGCTGTTCATCTATGATTACCAGTCCGAGGTTGCGGAATTGCACCACCTCTTCAATTACGGCATGCGTGCCGATCAGGATTTGGATAGTGCCTTCCAGCAAACCATTTAGGATTTCTTTACGTTTTGCCTTTTTGGTGGAACCGGTCAGTATGGCAACACCCACGGGCAATCCCTCGAGCAGTTCGCTGATACCTGCAAAGTGTTGCCTGGACAGGATCTCAGTCGGCGCAACCAGGCAGCCCTGGAACCCGTTATCGATAGCCAGCAGGATAGTGAGCAGTGCCACCATTGTTTTACCGCTACCCACATCCCCCTGGAGCAGGCGGTTCATCTGCCTGCCGGTGGCAGTGTCATGCCTGATTTCCTTGATCACCCTTTTCTGCGCCCCGGTAAGCTCGAACGGGAGTTTTTCTTTATAAAAGCGGTTAAACAGGTCCCCTACCTTTTCAAATACGACCCCGCGGGAGGAACGTTGCCTGGCTGAGCGCAATAAATTCATGCGCACCTGGGCAATAAAGAGTTCTTCAAACTTCAGGCGGCGCACTGCCTGCTGGTGTAAAGCCGGGCTTTCGGGGAAATGTATCTGGCGGTAGGCATGGAACCGGTTCATCAGCCCAAGGGTATCGATTACGGTCTGGGGTAAATTTTCCGGCAGGTCCTTCTCGCGGATCATAGTCAACAGCATGGCGGTCAGTTTGGCCATCTGCCTGCCTCCCAGCCCGCGGGCCTTCATCTTTTCGGTACTCGGGTACACCGGTTCCAGGAACGACTTGCCCTCTTTTTTTTCCGGCGTCCAGTTTTCTATTTCGGGATGGACAATCTGCGCCGAATTATTAAAAAAACCAAGCTTTCCATACACCAGGTACGATTGCCCGGGTACCAGTGTTTTCTGGACATAGTTGATGCCCTGGAACCAGATGAGTTCCAGGGTACCACCCTGATCCTGGATGCGGGCGGTCAGCCTCCGGCCACCTTTGGTACCCAGTATTTCCAGGTGCAGCAGTTTACCGGCAACCTGCACATAATCCATCTGCGGGGTAAGGGTGGCAATGGGTGTCACCCGTGTTTTGTCAACATGACGGTAGGGGAAATGCTCCAGCAGGTCGCGAAAGCTGTACACCTGCAACTCTTTCTGGATGATTTCGGCCCGCTGGGGACCAACTCCCTTCAGGTATTCAACGGGATTATTTAATATGGATGCGGTGGTGGAAATAGACTGGGTTTCTGCAAAAATAAGCCTTCCCGGCCGCCTGTTCCTGCCCTAACGTGACTGCACCCGATATTTATCCCGATAAGAACCAATCCTATACAATAAAATACCCGTAAATAGGTTTAGTAACCCGGAAACGATCGAACCGTAGTCCACAATCCACCATTGTATGATAAGCCAAGTCGACCTGCTGCAGATCCACCTGCATTTCCAAGCCTATAAACTGGCACTCTTAAGTTTCGTAACCGCCTTTGTGGTGGCACTCATCGTAATCCCCCCGCTGATCAGTTTTATTTTCCGTTATAAATTAATGGACCTGCCAAATGTGAGGAAAGAACATACTTCGCCGGTACCAACCATGGGCGGCATCGCCATTGTAGCAGGGATGTTTGTTGCCCTCCTACTTTGGTTCCCCTTCCGGTATGAAACCGCGCAGGTGGTTTTCTTTTTTTCCGTGATCATGTTATGCCTCCTGGGTATCATGGATGATGTAAAGGACATGCCCGCGAAATACAAGTTCATGATCCAGTTTGCACTCGCGTTCCTGATAGCATTGTCGGGTACGCGGATCCAGTCGTTCGATGGCATGTTTGGTGTTTATGAGCTGCCGAAGTATGCGCAGTATGTAGTAACGATCATTGCGATTGTCGGGATTACCAATGCATTTAACCTGGTTGACGGCATCGACGGACTGGCAGGCGGACTTGGCTTTATGAGCTTGGTTACTGTCGGCATTTTCCTTACCCTGAGTGGTGACGGACTCACTGCACTGATCGCATTCAGCCTGGCAGGTGCTGTACTTGCATTCCTCTATTACAATTTTAACCCGGCGAAAATATTTATGGGCGACACCGGTTCGCTCGTACTCGGGTTTGTAATTGCCGTGATGTGCATCCGCCTGCTGCAGTTCAACGCCGGTTCACCTGCCCCACTGATCCCGCACGCACCCGTATTTATCCTTGGCATTGTGCTGATACCTGTCTTTGATACGCTGCGCGTATTTGCGATGCGGAGTTTCCGTGGTCAATCGCCGTTCATGGCCGACCGCACCCATATCCACCACCTGCTCACCAACGCAGGATTCAATCACAGTTTTGCCGCAAGGGTTATCTATGTCATCCACTCCGTGGTACTGATGGAAGTATTCCTGCTGCGCGGACTAAGGATGGAATACATCCTGCTGATCATGTTTATTTTTATGGTAGTGGTGTCGGTAGTATTGAAGAACCTGCGTGTTTTTATTCCTGCAAAAGGGAAATAGCCCATACCAGGCGCAGTTGGTTAGTTCCTTACAGAAAAGAGCACAGTGGTGCCCAGCCCGGGTTCGCTGATCACCTGTACCTCTCCGTTAATGGAGGATGCGCGTTCGCGGATTTTAATCAGGCCTGAAAGTTTCGCTGCCTTTTGTACTTCAAATCCGATACCATCGTCCGTTACGGACATCCTGATCTCGTTATTATTCTGGTGCAGGTGTACCCTTACAGTGGCTGCTTTTGCATGATACAATACATTGTTCAGCGATTCCTGGCAGATGCGGAAAAAATCCACTTTGATTTCCTGCGTGAGTTCGTCTTCGGAACAATCACTTTTGAAGGAGCAGGGAATACCGGTAAGCCGGGTAAATTCCTGGCAATGCCAGTCGAGCGCAGCAACAATCCCAAGATCGTTGAGCATGCCCGGGCTGATGGAGAAAGTCATTCTCCGGATGGTATTGATGAGCAGGTCGGCCACCATCTCGGCGTTCTGCATCCTTTTAAGTGTTGAGTCCGCAATGTCCGGAAGGCTTTGTTTTACCCATTCAATATCCATCTTGATTACGGAGGCCAGTTGGGCCAGGTCTTCATGTAGTTCCGATGCAAGGGCCATCCGGTCAGCTTCGAGTGTGGTCTTGAAATGGTCTGCCATGTAGCGGATGCGATCATATTTTGCCTCTACTTCTTTCTCTGCCACTTTCCTTTCCGTTACATTTTTTGCGATGGCAAATACCACTTCCTTATCGGGCAGGTACACGGAAGTCCAGTCGAGCCACACCGTATGCCCGTCGCGCGCAATATAACGGTTCTGGAAATTGAGCAGCGCCTGCCCGGTCAGCAGTTTTGAACGGCGCAGGCGGGTAAGTTCGCGGTCATCCGGGTGGATGTATTGGGCCACCACCTGTCCGATCAGTTCATGTGCAGGGTAGCCAAGCGTACCGACCACCGAGGGGTTTATCTGGACAAACCTACCCTCTTTGCTGACGATGCAGACCAGGTCTGGCGTTCGCTCAAAAAAAGCTAAAAAGTCTAATCCCTGGATCGCCGGCTCGGTCATAAGTGGAGGTTTGGTGCCTTTCGCGGAGAGGCCGCAATTGACTTCGGCTATTGGCCGGGGTACAAGTTATAACAAAACCCCAGTATTTCCGTGCCCGGCACAGGGATAGGTACGATCATACTCCGCAAAATAAAAATCACCTGAAAGCAGTAGAGTTCCGGACCGCGGATTTGTTTAATTTGTATCCACACACCTTAACCATGGCTACCAGCGTATTTATCACCGACGATCATTATATGGTAATTGAAGGCATCCGTTCCCTGCTGCAGCAGGAAAAAGGGATCGACTGGATGGGTCATGCCACCAACGCCGCGTCCTGCCTTGCTTTCCTGCAACAACAGGTACCCGATGTGATCCTGATGGATATAAACCTGCCTGACCAGAGCGGGATAGACCTGTGCCGCGAAGTGAAAAGGCTTTACCCCTCCGTATTTATCCTTGGCCTGAGCACTTTTTCCCAGCAGAGCTTTATCGAAAAAATGCTGGCCAATGGCGCATCTGGTTATGTGCTCAAGAACGCAACCGGTCAGGAACTGATGGAGGCAATCGGAACGGTGATCAGGGGTAAGCAATACCTGAGCTTCGATGCGGCAACGGCATTGCGGCAGTCAGGCACCACCAGCAGCCTGCCCATCCTCACCCGCAGGGAAAAAGAAGTGCTTTCGCTCATTGCCGAAGGCCTTACCAATAATGCCATCGCGCAGCAACTCTTTATCAGCAGCACCACCGTTGACACGCACCGCAAAAACCTGCTGGCAAAATTTGATGCAAAGAACACTGCTTCACTGATCAGGATGGCCGCACAAATGCAGCTGATCTGATTATTTCACACGCCGGTCCGGTGCCATGCCATTACTGGCCGGATCAACCATTACCCCCGGCTGCAGTGATTACACATCCACAAAAAAAAAGCAATAGTTCATCACTGTTGCACTTGCAGGTTCCCCGGGCGGATTAAACATTTCAACAGGGTAGCGGAATATGTACGAGGACGGCTCAGGAGTTACTAAACTGCGTTAGTACGGATAAAAGTTTTGCTTTATCAATCATGCCAGGATGGCGCCATAATTCTTTTCCATTGCGGAACAATATAAAAGTTGGCACTGCGCTCACATGGTAGGTGTTGGCGGTGGGCTGGTTACGATCAATATCCAGTTTGATTACACGCGCCTTGCCACTGATTGTCTTTGCCACTTCCTTTATGGTCGGCTCCATGGCCTTGCACGGTCCACACCAATCGGCGTAAAAGTCAACCAGCACCGGCGTATCACCATTAATCAATTGCTGGAATGTTTCCATGGCCGGGGATAAATATGGGTAAATGATAATTCTGCTTTGCTGTTGCCAGGCTGAAAAAAAGTGTTGGCAAATCAGTTCATTAAATGCTCGATGGAACGATACAACTGGTCGCGCGAAAATGGTTTTTCGAGAAAAAGGTCAGCCCCATTCTCCAGCGCCACGTCCTTCGCCGATGCACCGTAACCGGAGATCATGATGATTTTGATGCCTGGATAATTTGCCTTGATATGATTAATGAAATCGACCCCGAAACCATCAGGGAGTTTGTT
>SDZZ01000421.1 GCA_004173255.1 Chitinophagaceae bacterium
GTAGTATCAGTTCCTTTAGCTTCTTCAACCGTGATCACGCCTTCCTTACCAACTTTCGCAAATGCTTCGGCAATCAGTTTACCGATCGTTTCGTCATTGTTTGCAGAGATGGTAGCAACCTGCTGGATTTTTTTAGCATCGCTTCCAACAGTCTGGCTCTGCGCGCGGAGGTTTTCAACAACGAGGCTGACCGCCTTGTCGATTCCACGTTTCAGGTCCATCGGGTTTGCACCCGCGGCAACCATTTTCAGTCCTTCTGAAATAATGCTCTGCGCAAGTACGGTAGCTGTAGTGGTACCATCACCTGCAATATCGGCAGTTTTGGAAGCCACTTCCTTAACCATCTGTGCACCCATGTTCTCGATCGGGTCTTCCAGTTCAATCTCTTTTGCAACAGTAACACCATCCTTTGTAACGGCGGGTGCACCAAATTTCTTTTCGATAACCACGTTACGGCCTTTTGGTCCAAGGGTTACCTTAACGGCGTTTGACAGGATGTCAACACCTTTCTTCATTTTATTTCTTGCTTCAATATCGAAGAAGATCTGCTTTGCCATATTATTAGTATTTGAAAAAAATTACTTAATGGAAATTCCAGTAGCCACTGCGCGGATTAAACAATCGCGAGGATGTCCGACTCACGCATGATGAGGTATTCCTGTCCTTCGATCTGGATTTCAGTTCCGGCGTATTTGCCATATAAAACAGTGTCGCCGCTTTTTACGGTTACGGGTTCGTCTTTCTTGCCAGGACCTGCAGCGACAACAATACCACGCTGTGGTTTTTCTTTCGCCGTGTCAGGAATGATGATCCCTCCCGCGGTTTTTTCTTCAGCAGCTGCAGCCTTGATGATAACCCTGTCGTGCAGCGGGGTAACATTGACTTTCTGCGCAGCGCTCTTTGAATTAGCCATAATTGTATAAATTTTTGTTGGTGAAATTTGATTATCCCGGCCGCGTTAACGGCTCCGATTTAGGGACGGCAAAGCTACACGAATAATATGCCACGTGAACAAAGCCGGAAAAAATTTCAGTTTCTGTCAGGTATTCCGGGAAAACTGCCCCGGCCATAGGGGTTTTCCATGGCAAGTTGTCAAAATTTCAGTTTTCATGAAATCGGTACTATCTTTCGCCTGATCCATTAAACCAACATGAAAAACACCACCGCTGCCCTCCTGCTGACCAGCCTCTGCCTGTCATTTTCCGTCCGTTCACAGGGACTTTACAAAGTGGCCTTTTCCGAAAAATCATCCGCATCCTCGCTCATATTTGAAGGGACTGTCGTTGCTGCCACCTCCTACTGGAACGAGCAGCATACCATGATTTATACCAGTAACCTGGTAAAGCCAAGCCGCGTATTCAAAGGCCAGGCCAGCCGCGAACCGGTGGAAGTTATCACCATGGGCGGACAGGTTGACAATTTTGTCATCAGCGCCAGTGAACTGCTGGTCCTTGAACAGGGAACCACAGGAGTGTTTTTCTGTCACCCCAATGTGTCGGGCATCCGCTCGCGGACCACGGGCAGGGTACTGATGGATGTGTACGCCAGTTCGCAGGGTTTTATCCGGTACGACCTCGCCTCCCAGCAGGCCTCTACCCCATTCGACCAGTACAGCAGCATTGAGTCGGCAGTTTACCCGCAACTGGAAAAATCGACTGGCAGGAAAGCAGTCATCGTGGATCCTTCCTTTAATCTTAAATCGGGGCAGGCAAATACTGCTTCGAAAATCATGGCGCCGGCCATCACGTCCTTCTCACCAGCAACGGTAATCGCGGGAAAGTTTTCTGATCCGGCCAGCAACACCCTTACCATCAGTGGTTCCGGTTTTGGTGCAGCAGGCGGTTCGGCCAGGGTAGCCTTTGATGACTCCAACGATGGCGCCGGCGGCACTCCATATACAGTATCATCGACCAACGATATGGTGGTCAGCTGGACCGACGGGCAGATCGTGATCAAGGTACCCGGTCGCGCAGGCACCGGCTCGTTTACCGTGTATGATGCTGCCAATACACCGGTGGTATCGCCGTCACCGCTGAATGTTTCCTACGCCATCCTGAACAATGTAAATACCAACTCGCCAAGCAACCAGATGTACAGCCTGTTTGATGACAACGGCCTGGGCGGGTACTCTTACTACTACTCAACCAGTACGGCCAACTCGGGGGCAGATTTTTCAACCGCTGCACAGGAAGCGCCATTCCGCCGGGCAATCACCACCTGGCAGCAGACCACGGGTCTCAACTTTACCTATGGTGGTCTGAGTACTTCACAAACGATCAACCTGGGTGATGGGGTAAACCTGGTCATGATGGACAATACCGCAAACGGACCGTCTTTCGTACTCCCTGCGGGCGTACTGGCAGTGTGTTACAGCGGTGGATACCTTTGTAACGGAAGTGCCTGGATTGTCCGCGCCGGCTTTGAAATTATTATCCGCAACCAGGGGGTGTCGACCGGCAGCGCCAGCTTCAACAATGGTCCCTGTGCCACCACCGGCAGTGCCATCGATATGGAGTCAGTTATACTCCACGAGCTGGGCCATGCCCTCAACCTTGGCCATATTATCGACAGTTATAAAGGCAGCAGCCTCCCGAATATTGATCCGCAGAAGGTCATGAACTTTGCAATTGTGAATGGGGTCGATCGCCGCAGCCCCGACTGGTCGGCACTTACAGGGGCGTTGTACAATGTGAATCCCCGTAACCTTGCATATTGTTTTACCATTGATGAAATGACACCGCTGCCCGGTGTAACCCTTGAGCCAAAGGATGAATGCCCACTTGTATTCCCGTCAGCAGCCACTGCTCCAAACACCGCCGTGTCATTTGACCTTGACCATGCAACCAGCAACCTGCAGGCTGATCCGCAATACACCCGGGTGCTCACGGGTGGCCAGGGAACTGCCATTACCAACAATGCCTGGTACGTGATCCGGACAAATGGTACCGGTACCTCCATCAACCTGACCATTTCCAATTATACTACCAACCCGGCCGACCAGGCTGCCTGCAGCGGCGACGGGGTTGAATTGTCCTTTTACCAGGTCAACAGCTGCCCGGCAGGCCAGGCATTCCCTGCGCCGGTTGCCTATCGCAGCTTCAGCGCGAACGGGCCGGTAACCGCGGTGACCGGGCTTTCACCGAATACCAATTACCTCGTAATGGCGGATGGACTCAGTAACACCCGCGCATTGTTTACCATGACGGTAATCGGTAACCCGCTGCCGCTCCGGTTTATCGATATCAGTGCCGTAAAGAAATCCAATTCGGTACTTGTGTCATGGATCACTGCCTCTGAATACAACAACGACTACTTCGAAATTGAAAGCAGTACGGATGGTCTTTCTTTTTATAAGACAGGCACCATGGCCTCGGCGGGCGACAATGCCGGTGAGCAGGCTTATTCTTTTGATGACAGAAGTCCTTTTTCCGGCATAAAATATTACCGTATACGCCAGGTCGACAAGGATGCACATTACACCTACAGTAAGGTCGTTTCGGTCAATAGCGCGCCGCAACCAGGTATTATTTTTTATCCAAATCCCGTGACTGATCGTCTCGCCATCCGCTTCCCGAAAGCATCGGCGTCATTTATAGTTTCGGTGTATTCGGTCAACGGTAACTTAGTGCGCAGGGAATCAGTTAATTCGGCCACAATGCAGTACAGTATTGACCTTCATGGTATCAGTGCCGGCGTATATATTGCGGAAGTGAAAGACAACAACGGAATAAGGCAGAGCCGTTTTATCAAACGGTAAGACGATCAGTCCGCCCATTTTCCTTACATTTGCGCTTCAAACAGTTCTTAGAGCATGATCAGCAGAAGAAATATCCGGGTTAAAGTGATGCAGACCCTTTACACGATGGATTCCCTGGAGACTACAGCCAAACCCGGAGAGCCGCAGAAAATATTGCAGAACCATTTTAACCAGACCCGTTCATTGCTGGTTTACAGGAAAAAAAATGCTTTTTTTTCCTTTTGCTTT
>SDZZ01000422.1 GCA_004173255.1 Chitinophagaceae bacterium
AATGGCTTTACTTGAGCTTTGGAAAAATAAGCTCCGGACCTTCCTTTCCCTCTTCGGCATTACCATCGGCATTTTCTGTATCATCAGCGTGATGGCGATGGTCGGCAGCCTTGAACAAAATCTTAAAAACGAGATCAAAACGCTTGGTTCCAATACCCTTTACCTGGACAAATGGGAATATACCGCCGGACCCAATGAACGGCCGTGGTGGACCTTTGTGAACCGCCCGGTTCCCCGTTTCAGCGAAATCAAAGAGATCAAGGAACGCAATCCGGACGCGCTGTTCGCAGCCTATCGCATCCAGGTCACCAGCGACGTGGAATCGCTGGGAAACGTGTTGTCAAATGTAAACGTCTACGGCATCAGCGAAGATTTTTCGGGTATACAGCCGCTGGATTATTCCGAAGGCAGGTACCTCAGCACATCAGAATTTGATTTTGGCACCAACGCCGTTGTGATCGGCAATGAGGTGGCCCTGCAACTGTTCGGTGACCCGGCAGCCGCGATGGACAAGGAACTTACAGTGCGCGGCCGTCGCGTACACGTTGTTGGTGTCATCAAAAAACAGGGAAAGCAAATGATCGGCGGATGGGACTTTGACGAGAGTATCCTGCTGCCCTATCGTTTTGCCAGGACTATCATGAGCGAAGACAATTCCGACCCGGTCATCATGATCAAGGGGCGGGAAAACATGAGCATCAAGGCGCTGAAAGATGAACTCACCGGCACTATCCGCGGCATCCATAAACTGAGTCCGACCAAAGAAGATGATTTTACCCTGAACGACATCAACGATATCACCGCCTCCATTTCCGAGGCGTTCGTGAGTGTGAACATCGGTGGGCTCGCCATTGCCGGACTCTCACTGATCGTAGGCATGTTTGGCGTAGCTAATATCATGTTTGTTTCGGTGCGGGAACGCACCAGCCAGATCGGGTTAAAAAAAGCAATCGGGGCAAAAAGCCGGATCATCCTGACGGAGTTCCTGCTGGAGTCGACTTTCCTCTGCATCATCGGCGGACTGATCGGCCTCCTTCTCGTATTCCTCCTGGCAACCGTTGTCTCCAGCCTGCTGCCTTTCCCGGTTTTTATTTCGGTAAACATCATGCTGCTGGCAATCACGGTCTGTATCGTAGTGGGGGTTCTGGCGGGTTTCATCCCGGCCTCCCAGGCCGCCCGCATGGATCCGGTGGTGGCAATCAGGAGTAAATAAAGACCTAATTTTGCAAAAATTGGCTGAACATTGTCTACGACTATCCTCGCTATAGAATCTTCCTGTGATGAAACATCTGCCTCCGTTTGCGTGGACGGAAAGATCCTGTCCAACTTCATCGCCAACCAATCAATCCATGAAAAATATGGAGGTGTGGTTCCTGAACTGGCATCGCGTGCGCATATGCAAAACATCGTACCAGTAGTCAGCGAAGCCATGAAAACTGCCGGCATTAACCCGGGGCAGATTGATGCCGTCGCCTTCACCCAGGCACCCGGCCTCATCGGATCATTACTGGTTGGTTCGCAGTTTGCCAAATCCATGGCACTGGCCCTGGACAGGCCATTGATTTCCGTTCATCACATGCAGGCACATGTACTGGCCAACCTCATTCCCGAACGACGACCGACTTTTCCCTTCCTCTGCCTCACCGTGAGTGGGGGCCACACGCAGATTGTACTCTGCCAATCCCCTTTAAAAATGACCATCCTCGGCGAAACGATCGACGATGCGGCGGGTGAGGCATTTGATAAATCGGCCAGGTTGCTCGGACTGCCCTATCCCGGCGGACCACTGATTGATAAATATGCAAAGACCGGCAACCCCAACCGGTTCAAATTTCCCGAACCCAAAGTACCGGGACTTGATTTCAGTTTCAGCGGTCTGAAAACATCCATCCTTTATTTTTTGCAGAACGCCGGCACCAGCAATATTTATAAGGAAGAATTCCGGGTAACGGAAGAGGAAAGAACAAAATTTATCGGGGAAAATATCGCGGATATCTGCGCGTCCATCCAGCAGCGGATTGTTTCCATCCTGTTGAATAAAGTCAGGAAGGCTGCGGAAGAAACCGGCATTACCGAACTCTGCCTGGCGGGCGGGGTATCGGCCAACAGCGGCCTCCGCACAGCGTTTGAAGAGCTTGGCAAAAAACATGGATGGCAGGTTTACATTCCCGCATTCGAGTACTGCACCGACAATGCGGCCATGATTGCAATTACTGCCTACCATAAATTTCTGGCGAAAGAATTTTCGCCGCTTTCGATTGGCACGTCTGCAAGGGCTGAATTTTAATTATGGCAAATACCTATTTCCAGTTCAAACAATTCCGCATCGACCAGGACAAAACGGCGATGAAAGTGACCACCGATGGATGTTTGCTGGGAGCATGGGCGGCATCATTGATTTCAGGTCACTCCATCATCGGCGAACTGGAATCGACCGGCAACCTGGGCGGACAGGGGGAGTTTTATGTGGAAAGTGAATCACCGGCAATCGCACGGGTACTCGATATTGGCGCAGGTACGGGTTTGCTCGCACTGATGATCGCCCAGGCGACCAATCACACGATTGATGCACTGGAAATCGAAGACCAGGCGGCCATACAGGCGGTGGAAAATATCGACAACTCAAAATGGAAAGACCGCATCACCCTGGTGCATGCCGATGTGCGCGATTATAAAGCCGATGGGCCGTATAACTATATTGTCAGCAACCCACCGTTTTACGAAAACGAATTGAAGTCAGGCCGCGCGGAAAAAGACCTGGCACATCATGACGATGGTTTAACACTTGATGACCTGTTTGAAGCAATGGAAAGGAACCTTTCGGACGATGGCAGGTTTTACTTGTTATTACCTTACAAACGAAAGGAAGATTTTTTCCAGCGGATCGCAACATCAGGGTTTCACGTGGAAGTCATGGAACAAGTGAGGCAGACCCTGAAACATTCCCCTTTCCGGCTACTTGTGTGTGGCTCACGCCAAAAGCCTTCACTGGAGCCGGTTTTGGGCGACAGGTCCATCAAAGGGGACGGATCGGAATACACCGAATGGTTCATAGGATTGCTGCGGCCGTATTACCTGAATATATAGTGTCGTAATTACCGGGAGCAATCGTGCGGCCTGGTCATCCATCGGAAGCCGGGGATGACGAACCATCTGTTGCCCTTGGCTTGACACGAAGATTATTTTATCCCATCCGCATAATCCTGCAGGTAACCATACTTCATCCCAAGTACTCCCCCATTGGCCATTGTAGCGCGCTCAATAATTTCCGAACTGCCCTTTACCAGGTCATCCAGTATAAACTTGATCAGTTGTTCGCCAAAATAACGCGAGGCATCGCGGGGTAATTCGTTCGGGAGGTTTCCCACCGCCATCACGTCGATCGAGTCTTTTGAGTAAGCAGCTACTTTTTGCAATGTATTTTTATCAACGCCATAAACCGGGTTTTCGATCGTCTGGTCTCCCAGGTTGATCGGTACCGATCCATCCGCGTCATCGGTAATATCCGCAATGGTCTGGATGATAAAATGGGGCGACTTCGCATCTTCCTTCTCAAACAGCCGCGGCACATTTTTATCCCAGTAAACACCGTTCATCAGTATATCCGATTGTTCAGTATATGGCAGGAACCTCGATTCATAATCAGAGGGATTTTCATGGAAGTCGCTGCGGGTGTAGGTTCCGCTTGCTTTGTGTTTGTAAAGGTCAGCGCCTTTGAGATGGGTGTATACCGGATAGGAAAAACGTCGTTTCAGGTATTCATCCGGTTCCACTTCATGGATTCCCATCAGGTTCATTATTTCAAGTATGCCATGTCCCACCCTTCCGGATCCGGTAACTGCAATTTTTACATTGGGCAAACGAATACCGAAATAAGTATGGATCAGTTCACGAAAACTTTTCTCTTTATAAACACGCCCCAGTTTATAT
>SDZZ01000423.1 GCA_004173255.1 Chitinophagaceae bacterium
GGTGGCATGTGTGCAGTTCACCAGTTTGTCCGCATTGGCGCGCACTCCTTTGTAAGTGGTGGTTCGCTGGTCGGAAAAGACGTACCACCCTATATCAAGGCGGGCCGCACGCCCCTGAGCTATGCTGGCGTGAATTCAATCGGTTTGAAACGCAGGGGATTCAGCGTTGATCATATCAACCAGATCCTCGATATCTATCGCGTGCTTTATAACAAGGGCATGAATACCAGCCAGGCCATTGAATTTATTGAAGAAGAAATGCCTGCAACGGACGAGCGGGATGAAATCCTGACCTTTATCCGCGAAAGCGGCAGGGGCATCATCAAACGTTTCACCAAAGGTAACGGCGATGACGATCTCCCTATCTGATGCCGGTAAACGCTTTAACCGGGAATGGATTTTCCGGCACTTCACCTATACTTTTACTTCCGGACAAGCCTATGCACTCACCGGCGCAAACGGGTCTGGCAAATCCACCTTATTACAGGTATTAAGCGGTTCCATGCATTTCAATGAGGGCAGCTGTACCTGGACTGGCCCCGCCTCCGCTAAAATTCCAAATGAAGAGGTGTTCCGCCATGTATCCATCTGCGCCCCCTACCTCGAACTGGTCGAGGAAATGACCCTGAGGGAATTCCTTTTATTCCATAGCACCTTCAAGTCGCTGTTAGCCGGCACGTCGGTCGACTCAATCATTGCTGACCTCGGACTCGAAAAAGCGGCTGACAAACAGATCCGCAACTATTCGTCAGGCATGAAGCAACGGGTCAAACTGGCTCAATGTATTTTTTCCGACACCGCACTGGTGCTGCTGGATGAACCTTGCACCAACCTGGACCTGGACGGGATTGAGCTGTATCACCGGCTGGTAGCGAAACATTGTATGAACCGCCTGGTGATTGTAAGCAGTAATGACGAAGTGGAATACAGTTTCTGCAAGGAGAAGATCAACCTGTTTGATTATAAATAGTAACTAAAACACCTTTCCAAAAAGATCGCTCATCAGCTGGTTCATCCCGAACCACTGGCAGGAAGCATCGGTTACCGAAATCGTTTTATACCCACTAACCATTGTATACGTTTCACTGGTAGTACATCCACCATCACGGCGTTTAGTCATTTCTTTTTCAAACGCGGCAACTATTGCCATGTCCGCATCACTCATTGTTTTTTCCTTCAGCAGCTTTCCCTGTTCCAGTGAGGGGTGCATCCCATCTTTGCCATAACTAACCAGTCCGTCGAACACCGTTAACCGCACAGCATCGCCCGTCCGGGTAAAAACCAGTTTCTTCCCGCTTCTGGAAAAGCATCCGAAACTCGAGAAATACACGGTCATTTCCTCCCCTTCGTGGAGCCGGCCAAGCGTACCAGCATCCGGCTGGTACCCGTCGGAATGAGCAGATGGCCGGCCACGGTTATCGCGGTGAGCGGGGGTAGCCCCGGTACATAGCAGCCCGAAGGCGAGCAGTAATGCTGTTGTTTTCATGGTATGTTTTCAGGAAAGATGCCCATAGTGGTGGCATTACATAACGCTGCAGGCCTGCACCAGGAAAAAGGTCCGGATCGATTGATCCGGACCTTTTAAAAAGATGATTCAAATGGGTTTACAGGCAAGCCTGACCCCATCGATTGTAAATTCAGCACGCGCTAGTGCATGGCTTCGCTGAGGTCCATTTTTTTACCCCGGTTCCCCCGTACCAGCATCACAAAGGGTACGCAGATCAGGAACAATATGCCAATGTACAGGAAGACGTCCATATAGGACAGTACCATCGCCTGTTTGGTCACACTCCCATCGAGCGCCTTATATGCTTCCAGTTTTGCAATGTTGTATGGATGGCCTTTCATCATAAACCCCTGTTGCAGCACATCAACACGATGCTGGACAACCGGATCGTTTACATCGAGTTTGGCAACGAGGTCCGACCGGTGCTCCATCGTCTGGCTGGCCATGAATGTAGTAATGATTGCAATTCCGAATGACCCGCCAAGCTGGCGCATCATACCGGTAAATGCAGCACCATCGCCGATTTCACGTCCCTTCAGCGTACTGAGCGATAAAGATGTGATCGGGATAAATAACATCCCCATCCCGACTCCGCGCATCATCAGCATCCAGAAGAAATTATCCTTGCCGGTATCGGGTGTAATGATTTTGTACCCGATAAAACAGAAGAAGAAAAAGATTACCATTCCCATTGCCACGAGGAATTGCTGTGGTACGCCACGCTGCAGCAGCTGTGCAATGATGGGCATCATAAAGGCGGTCATGAGTGCTGCCGGCATCATCAGCAATCCCGATTCGTAGGCGGTCCACCCCAGGGTAGCCTGTGTATACAACGGGATGATAAAAGTGGAACCATACAGGCCAAAGCCCATGATAAATGACAGGATGGTACCTACGCGCAGGTTCGAGTTTTTCAATACCCTCAGTCGTACCACGGGGTTACGGAAGGTAAGTTCCCGCCAGATAAAGAAAAAACCTCCGAGCACAGCGGTACAGGTAAGGAATACGATGAGACCGCTGTTGAACCAGTCATCTTCCTGTCCTTTTTCAAGGATATATTGCAATGAGCCCACGAAAATGGCCAGCAGTGCAATTCCTATCCAGTCTACATCCTTCACTGCACTTTTTGCAGCATACCTTGGGCTTTTGACAAACTGAAGTGTAAGCAGTGCAGCGATCACGCCCAGCGGGATGTTGATATAGAAGATGTAAGGCCAGCTGTAGTTCTCGGTGATGTAGCCGCCAAGGGGCGGGCCAAGCGTTGGGCCTACAATTACGCCCAGTCCGTAAATGGCCTGCGCCATTGAACGTTTTTCAGGAGGGTAACTTTCGGTGATGATGGTCTGGGAGGTAACCAGCAATGCACCACCACCAATACCCTGGAGCAAACGGAACACGATCAGTTCGCCGATACCGGTGGCCTGTCCGCACAGGTAGGAACAAATGGTAAACAGGATAATTGATGCGGCGAAATAATTCCGACGGCCGAATTGCGCACCGAGCCAGCTGGTCATCGGTATGATGATGACGTTACCTATTGCATAAGCCGTAATGACCCAGCCCACTTCGCTGGTAGTGGCTCCAAGGTTACCCTTCATATCATTCAGGGCCACGTTGACAATCGTGGTATCCACGATCTCGAGCAGTGCGCAAACAATACATGTAAGTGTAATGATGACGCGGTTCCACCCGTATTCAATCAGTGATTCTTGTTGTAACATATAAATATTTCAGGACCCTTACGGGTGATAGTTTCAATCCGGGTATCAGTCAAGATGTACGTCTACTTTCACGTTCATGCCTGGTCTTAATTTTTTCACCAGTGAGTCACCGGGGTTGGTGAACTCTATACGCACGGGCAGGCGCTGTACCACTTTCACGAAGTTTCCGCTGGCGTTATCCGGAGGCAGCAGTGCGAAAGTTGACCCTGTTGCCGGGGAGAAAGAGGCCACCCGGGCTTCAAACTCATGTCCGTCGTAGGCATCCACTTCGATAACCACTTTCTGTCCTTCCTTCATCTTGTCCAGCTGGGTTTCCTTGAAGTTGGCAATCACCCATACCTGGTTGCTGTGCACCACGCTGAATAATGCCTGGCCGCCCTGCACATACTGACCGGTCTGCACATTCACTTTCGAGATGCGGCCATCGGTAGGCGCGGTGATCACGGTGTAGGACAGGTTCAGTTTTGCCGCATCCACATCGACCTGGCGTTGTTTGATGGTTGCATCTGCCACGCTGATCTGGGAAGAAGTGGCGTTACTTTGCGAAGCGATGGCATTGGTTGATTGCGTAGCCTGTTTCCGTTGTTCCTGAAGGATCAGCAATTGCTTCTCCGCCGTCAGTTTAGCTGCTTCCGCCTGTTCAAACTGCTGCTGGGTGATGGAATGATCCTGGATCAGGTTGGAATACCGGTTGTAATCC
>SDZZ01000424.1 GCA_004173255.1 Chitinophagaceae bacterium
TGCAATGGACGTTCCCGATGAATTTTGTTGAAATCATTTTCAATGGTGAGGTTATTCTGCTCATCGATCACGTTGCGGCGGTTCAGCAGTTCCTGGAAACGATTGGTCTTATTATATAACACACCAAAGTTCCCGCCTACTGTTTTGCCGAAGATCTTGCTGTTGAATCCGCCATTGGCCTGGAAGGAGGCATTAATTGGCGCAGTCACTTCGTTGGCAGTCCAGGCATTACGCATGCCTTTACCGATGGCTGTTTTTTCAGGGTCTGTTTTTACTGTAAAATCATATTTACCATTATATCCTTTCGGGAAACCCCTGGTTCCATCATCAATACCCAGCCAGTCGAGTTTACCACCCTGGTCTTTCAGGAATGTTTTACCAACCGTTTGTGAATTGATACCGGTACCGATCTGGATATTCAGGAAACCTTTCGTCGGAATGTCTTTTGTATTTACCTGGATCAAACCACCTGCCCACTCGCCCGGATATTCCGGAACGAACGCTTTATTGATCACGATGTTATCAATCATCTGCGCCGGAATCAGTTCGAACGAAAATGTTTTCCGGTCTGGCTCCGTGCTCGTAAGCAGGATGCCGTTCAGCATGGCCTGGTTGTAACGATCGGCAAGGCCACGTACTACCAGGAAACGACCGTCCTGGAGACTCGCACCAGGCGTGCGTTTCAGCACCTCACCGGTATTGCGGTCAGGCGAACGGCGGATAGATTCCGCAGAGATCACCGAAGCAACCGTGTTGGTGTTCTTCTGGAACGCAATCAATGAGGCAGTGCTCTCCCGGCGGGCTGTAGTGGCCTGCGACCGGACTACCACCCCTTCCAGGTCCTTGCTCTGTACCTCTAATGTAATGTTGAGTTCGTTTACCGTACCCGCTGTCACTTCCACTTCGCTTACCGTCTTTGACTGGTAACCAATAGCAGAGAACTCGAGTTGGTATTTAGAGCCGGGATTAAGTTCAAATGAATAGCGACCTTCCACATCGGTGCTGGTGCCCCCGGCCGCACCGATCAGCTTTACCGAAGCCCCCTGTAGAGGTTCATTTTTTGCATTGATCACCTTACCCGACAGCTTTACCTGTGCATTGGCAAATGAAAAAGTGACCAGCGAGAGAAAAAGTAATTGCAGCCTGAAACGCATAGCAGTAATTTCCGGCAAAGGAATACCCGCAAGGTTATCGCCATGTTACGCCAGCGTTAAGCAATTGTGATGGCAATGTTACGCTAATGTTACGGCCTGCCGGTTACAGCTATTAACCAGCCAGTTACGGCCGGAACAGGCCCATTTTGCCCATAAAAAACAAGGAACAGGCCAGACCGGCCAGTTCCTATATTAAGGAATCATTAATTATCGGCCCGAATCCCGTTCAGGGAAAATAAGCAGTCTATTTTCGCGCCAGATAAAATAACCTCATGGGACTTAACTCTTTTCTGAAAATTTTCATGCCGAAGAACAGGATTTTCTTCGAGCTTTTTGAACAGGTAGCCGACAACGTGGCCACAATGGGTGGTATCATGAAGAAGGTGGTAGCCGAAATCGACTTCGATAAACGCGCCGTGCTCATCAAAATGATCGAAGACCTGGAACATGCCAACGACGAACTGACCCACAGCATCTTTACTGAACTGGGCCGCAACTTCATTACCCCGTTCGACCGCGAGGATATCCACTACCTGGCCACTTCACTCGACGATATTGCAGACTATATATATGCCTCTGCGAAGAAGATCAACTTCTATCGCGTTAACCCCAATGATATGGGCATGCAGAAAATGGCCGAACTGATTGAGCAGGGAGCCCAGCAGATCCGCATTGCAGTGAAGGAATTGCGTGATATGAAAAATATGCGCAATATCACCGAAGCACTGGTGAAGATCAACAGCATCGAAAACCAGGCGGATGATGTATTTGACATGAGCATTGAACGTTTATTCGATACCGAGCCCGACGCCAAGGAAGTGATCAAGAAACGCGAGATCTACCAGGTGATGGAGATCGTGACGGATAAATGCGAGGACGCCAGCAACGTAATCGAATCCATCATTATCAAATACGCATAAGCTTCCGCCATCCCAATTGCGATCTCAATCTGAATTATGCCGAGTTTCTTAATAGTCATCATCGCCCTGGCCCTGATCTTCGATTACATCAATGGATTCCATGATGCGGCCAACTCTATTGCCACTGTGGTTTCGACCAAAGTGCTTACCCCCTTCCAGGCTGTTTTATGGGCCGCACTGTTCAACTTTGTAGCCTTCTTCATATTCAAGGACCATGGTGTGGCCAATACGATTGCCAAAACCGTGAAGACCGACTTTATTACGCTGGAAGTAATTTTCTCCGGACTGGTTGCCGCCATTATCTGGAACCTGTTTACCTGGTGGAGGGGAATCCCTTCTTCATCTTCGCATACCCTCATCGGCGGACTCATCGGTGCAGCACTGGCCCACACGGGTTCATTTGCCGCCATCAATTCATCGCCCGTGATCCAGATTGCCATGTTTATCCTGCTGGCTCCACTGATCGGTATGTTCATGGCCTTCGTGATCTCGCTGTGGTTTATCTATTCGTTCCGCAAGGGATGGGGACCGCGGATCTTTTCAATCTCCGTCATCATTTTTATCCTTTGCTTCCTTGCCTTTGTGCTGGAAACCGATCCGGCCAAACTGAAGTCACACTACGATGCCTATATATGGAAGGTGGTTTTCCATTCGGAAAATTTCAAATGGATCCTGCTTTCGACCATTGTACTCATCATGGCATTCTTCTCCCTCTTCCTCAGCCGCCTGAATGCCCACAAGGCAAACATCTGGTTCAAACGTTTGCAGCTGGTTTCTTCGGCCATCTTCAGCGTTGGCCACGGTGGCAATGACGCGCAGAAAGTAATGGGTGTGATCATGGCAGCCCTGATCGTATTTGACCCTGTACGGTACAATATCGGCCACATGGAATGGTGGATCCCGCTGGCTTGTTACTCGGCCATTGCCCTGGGTACCATGAGCGGTGGTTGGAAAATCGTAAAGACCATGGGGACGCGCATCACCAAGGTCACCCCATTTGAAGGGGTAGCCGCCGAAACCGCCGGTGCGCTTACATTATTTATTACCGAAGCACTTAAAATACCGGTCAGTACCACGCATACCATCACCGGTGCCATTATGGGTGTGGGGGCCACCAAACGTTTGTCGGCCGTTCGCTGGGGGGTTACCATCAACCTTGTATGGGCATGGATCCTGACCATCCCGGTAAGCGCCCTTATTGCGCTGGGAGTGTACCACCTGGTACACCTTTTAAAGTGATAAATCACAAAGCTTCTCCCCCGTTTATAAAAAAAATTCCTGACTTTTGCCGGGAACTTTTTTTATATGGGTAAAATACTTGTTACAGGTGGCTGCGGCTACATCGGGTCTCACACAATCGTTGATCTCGTTGAAAATGGATACGAGGTAATTTCGGTAGATAACAACAGCCGCTCGCATCCGGGCATGCTGGCAGGAGTGGAACGCATCACCGGCAAAAAAGTGAAAAACTACAAAGTCGATCTCTGCAACTTTGATGACACCTTTGCGATTTTCCAGGAAAACACCGATATCGATGGCATCATCCACTTCGCGGCCTATAAGTCGGTCGGTGAATCGGTGGAAAAACCGCTGATGTATTTTGACAACAACCTGAACTCCCTCATCAACCTGCTCAAATGTGTACAGGAGTTCAATATCACCCGTTTCGTTTTTTCATCTTCCTGTACCGTGTATGGCAACCCTGATTCCATCCCGGTCACGGAAAAAACCGGCACCAAACCGGCTGAGTCACCCTATGGTGCTACCAAACAGATGGGGGAAGAAATTATCCGTGAGTTTGCCCGCAGCGAAGGCACACAGGCCATCCTGCTCCGTTACTTCAACCCG
>SDZZ01000049.1 GCA_004173255.1 Chitinophagaceae bacterium
GTTTTCCAATGATCCTTCCAGGATGACAATGATCGTTCCAGGGGGACAGTGATCGTTCCAGGACGACAGCGTTACTCCCTGATGTCTTCGTCCTCCATCCTGGCAAACACTTCCGGCTTCAGTTTCTGGAGCGGGTTACTGCGGTTTTCGTCAAAGGCCAGGCGCTGGTTAATGATATCGATACAGCCGAAGATGGACGCGAGGAACGACGAGTTATCTGCCCGGTCTTTACCCGCGATGTCAAAAGCAACACCATGGTCGGGCGATGTCCGGATTACAGGCAGTCCCGCTGTATAGTTTACCCCTTCACCCGAAGCCAGTGCCTTGAAGGGAATCAGTCCCTGGTCGTGGTACATGGCCAGTACAGCATCAAACTGTTTCTGCTGGTTGCGTGCAAAAAACGCATCGGCACTATATGGCCCAACCACCAGCATGTTGCTGTTCCTTGCTTCCTTAATGGCGGGTTTGATGATTGTTTCTTCTTCTGGTCCGATCAGTCCTTCATCACCGGCGTGAGGGTTGAGGCCGAGTACGGCGATGCGTGGACGGTCGATCCCGAAGTCACGCTGTAATGATTTATGGATGATCTGCAGTTTGCTCAGGATGGATGCTTTGGTAATCTGGGCTGCCACCTCGCTTACCGGTATATGTTCCGTGACCAGTGCCACGCGGAAGTCGCCGGCACACAGCATCATCACTACGTCTTTTGCGTTGAATATCTGCTTGAGGTAAGGGGTGTGGCCGGGGAAATTGAATTCGGCAGACTGGATATTCTTTTTGTGGATTGGTGCGGTGACCAGTCCGTCAATCTGTTTCTGTTTCAGTGCAGCTACAGCGGATTGCAGCGAGATGATCGCGTACTTGCCGGCAGATTCAGTTAATTCGCCGGGCTGTATAGCCACTTCTTCTTCCCAGCAATTGAACACATTGATCCGCCGGTGGCTGAGTTTATCAAATTCCTTGGCAATCTCGTAATTGAACGTTCCATCGGTAATCGATTTACGGTAAAAATTCACCACTTTGTTGGATGCAAAAATCACGGGCGTGCAGAGATCCATCAGGCGGTTATCCGAAAAGGTCTTGATGATCAGTTCCATCCCGATCCCATTCAGGTCGCCGCAGGAAATGCCAATCACGGGTTTTGATGCTGTACTCATGTCGTAAAGGTACATTTTTGGGAATAAAAAAACCGCCCGGAGGCGGTTTGGTATAAAAGCTCCTGGACGGTGCTTAAATAAGGTTTATAGCTGTTTAAAGTGCGTTTCGTTTTAACACCTTGCGATGCAGGACCTGGTTGTCGTGATTGATCATCAGTACATAAGTTCCAGCAGGGAGGTTGTCGGTCGACGGAAGCGTAAATGAATTCACCCCTTCATACACGCGGTAGTTCATGGTGCGGACTGTTTTACCGAACATATCTACCAGCACCACACTCACCCTTGTATCCGACGGCGAAGAAAGGTCGAAGTGCAGGGACGACTGGAACGGATTGATCACACTCAGTAATTCAAACTGCCTTTCGGGCCTGGTCGACAACTGGACAATCCTTGAGTATTTTTTTAAGCCGCTTGCCCCAGTCATGGCCAGGCGGTAATACACCTTGCCATTGTTCACAGCCGGATCGGTAAATCCATAGTTATTCAGGTTTGCCCCATTATTGAAGCCGGGTATTTTGGCAACGAAGCTGTAGTTGATGCCGTCTGTACTTTTTTCCAGCAGGAACTCCACGGTGGTTTCTTCTTTCGAAGTGGTCCAGGCCAGGTGTCCCTTGTCACTGACCAGCTGGCCGGAGAAGGAAAGCAGGTCGGTCGACAGCACGATACAATCCATTACAGCGAGGTTGATGATCGACACACCGTCTGTTACCTGGCAGGAGTTGGTCCCTACGTTGGTAGCAGTGGTTGCCACGATTACGCGGTACAGGGTTCCGCTATCCGATGTATTGGTGCTCGATGACGGGATGGTATATGAAGTAATGTATTCGTAGGTCTGCAGCGATGCATTATACACCGGGGTGTAGCTGCGCAGGCCACCCACATCCGACCAGGTACCACCATTGTTGGTACTCTTCTGCCACTGGTGATGGCCATAGTTATTGAAGTAAGAACGCACGGTATCATTGATGGTAATCGAGTTACCGATACAAACCGATGGATTCAGTGTTGGTGAATAACTCATGTTCGGCAAACAGGTAGCAATCGAAATATCATCCATTGCCCAGTCATTACCGCCGCCGCCCTGGGCGTTATTACGGATGGAGAAAGTAGCGCTCGTCTGCGATGGTCCGGTAACAAACACGAAGCCTTTTTTAATCCATCCATTCGGTTGCATTTCGCCCGTGTTGTACTGGTCCACATCATCCAGGATGAAGGTCAGGTTCGGGCTTACACCTGGTCTCCAGGTTTGCACACCCACCGAGTCCACCCCGCAGTTAGGACAAACGTTACGAACCCAGGCACTGAACTCATAATAAGTATTCGGACAAAGACCGGTGATGGTCTGCCTGTAAATTTCTGATGCCACATAGTCGGCATTTACCAGCATCATATAGCCGCCATCCGAACCGGGAGCAGGAGGAATGTTACCAAACTGGTCATTGGTACCTGAATGGTCACCATCCACATCCCAGAAACCACTGAACATACGGTAGTAACAGGAGTTCATGTCGCCGGCAACTACAGGTAACACACAATTCGGATTGGCCTGTGCCGCGCGGCTGGTACCCTCACGGGCGCTGGTACTTTTAACAATACCATATTGTCCGTCACCGATACCAACTGCACCGCCCATATTTGGTATGTAAGTATAGGATGTGGGTGCAAAAGCCAGTGGGGTGGAACGGTTCAGTGTGGTGCCGTTACCAAACGTACCGCCAAATTCCTGGGCGTTGTTTACACCCGTTGCGTTGGCACACAGTGAACGTGGCGTGGTGATCGAAATCTGGTAAGGGATCGTATTGACCGACTGGTCAGGGGCGGTGGGGCTGTTACGGTAAACAAACTTGCCACTTCCGAGTGTGATCACATCGCCGGGGTTACCGGTTACCACAACGCGGAAAGCCGTTGCAAACAGCACCCTTCCTCCGCCCACGGGTCGGGATGAATAACTGATCTGCTGCGAACCGGTTGGGTCGGTATCACCATTGTTCAACGGTGCAGTAGGTGGTGGCATGTATGCACCGAAGCCCATGTTGATACGCACGTTGTATTCCCCGGCAGGTGGTGATGCCAGGTAAGAAGCTGCATCGTCGCCGGCTGCAACGGTATATTTTTTATAAGTAAGTCCTTCGTTGGTGATGATGCGGATAGAATCATTTGGCCCTGTCAGCATCTGGGTATTCGTCGGGATGTTATCGAGGTAACGTGGATTGTACTGCACACCGGTCGAAAGCGAAATGGTCATCCGGATCTCCAGTGTGTCACCCTTTTCGACCACACCACCGACATTCTTTTTGGACACGTTTACATACGTGTTACCAAAACGCGGGGTGGTGGTAATCACCGGATCTGAAATACAAACCGTGAACCGGTAAGCTGATCCGATACCCGGTGTACCCGGATTAGCATTCAGCGTACTGATACGGATATAATAAGTGTTACCAAGGATCAGGGTACGACCGGCAGGAAGTGAATTGGTATTATATCCGCCAGTGGCACAGGCCATCTGGGAGAATGCACCACAGTTGCCTTCCAGCAGCTGCATACGCAGGCCTCCGCCAAAACTGGCCGAGCTGATATTGGCTCCGACACTACCGATCGAAATGACAGGGTAAGCAGACTGCGCAACAAACTTGTACCACACGTCAGCAGCGGCTACATCGCCGCAACCCGCCGGTACGCCGTCGGGAGCCGTTGATGCTGTTGCATTTTTCAGGTTACCGGTAACCTGGGCACCGCACACAGCCGGATTGGATACCAGCAGTTCAGCATTGGCACAAAGGTCATTGGCAATAGGTCCATCGTTTACCACAATCTGGAACACACTGTTGTTCCGGTTTACCGGGGCCGCACCGCCGGCAGAATAAACACGTACGAGGTAGGTGGTACCCAGGGTAAGGTTGCTGGCAGTAATCGATGTTGTTCCGCATGCCAGTGAAGTAAGCGAGGCACAGGCACCGGAATATAATTCGAGTGAAGCACTGGTAAATTCAGAACCGATGGAACTAAGTGTGATGGTCGGGTTTACGGTGTTGGCTACAAACTTGTACCATACATCATAGGTAGACGTGGCACAGGAAGAGATAACGCCGTCATTGGTCGCCCCGAATGTGAAGCCCTCCGAAGGAATACCCGGATAACCTGGAGTAAGGGAAACAGCACTTCCGCAAGTGTTGGATGTAACCGTGGATACACAAACGTTGAATGCCGCAGCCACATCGGTATTACTATAGACCCGAAGCAGGTATTGTGTGCCGGCAACCACGTTGGTTACGTTGGCCGATGGACCCGAACAGGTCAGGCTTACTTCAGCACCGCCGCAGGAAGTACCCGCATAAACCTGGAATCGCAGGTTTGCGGATGGTGTGACCGTACTGACATTAATATAAACAGTATTTGACTTGGCAGTGAAGCTATACCATACATCCTTTTGGGTACCTGCACCGCAACTGGTAGTCAGGGCTGTGTAGGTTGCGCCAACGAGTGTACCTGATGTATTGGTGCAGATAAGTTCCTGTGTAATGGGAACAGCAGCTGAACAAAGGTCATTGGCCGGCTGGGCCCAGGAAAAAACAGGGAGGAAGACCAGGAGGGCCTGGAGCATCTTCTGGAAGAAAGATTTTCTTGGTGGTATTTTCATAATAGGATTACTAATAGTTTTTTCTTAGGATGGTGCCACAAAATAACTACACGAATGCGTGTGTGTCAATAGGAAATTAACG
Organism: Chitinophagaceae bacterium; assembly: GCA_004173255.1. Classification (GTDB taxonomy): domain Bacteria; phylum Bacteroidota; class Bacteroidia; order Chitinophagales; family Chitinophagaceae; genus JBEVJC01. Next base: position 4,880 of record SDZZ01000049.1, read on the forward strand.
ATGCCCTGTTCGTGGTCTTACGATCAGCGGGCAGGTTTAATGCACTAAACACGTAGTTTTTTTTCGTATGACGGTGCTGGTTGTATTACAATTAATGGTATTTAATTACCTGAAATGCTGGTAAGTATCCACCGCAATAAAACACGATACCAGCAGGCGGTACGTACTATAACCTGTCCTGTCGTAGAATAACGATATTGGTCATAGATGTGGAAAAAATAAAAAGCCATTCCTAATGGAATGGCCTTTAATTTCTAAGGAACAGGACGCTATCAGTTCTTTTTGATCACTTTTTTGGTGAGAATACTGTCGCTTGTCTTTACCGTAAGCACATAGGTGCCGGCTGGTAAAGTGGATGTTTCATCGATCGACAGCGGGTTGACCCCATGATAAATGATACGGGTCGATTTCCTGACTGTTTTACCAAACATGTCGGTGAGCAATACCTGCACCTGGTTGTCTTTCGGTGAGCGGATTTCGAAGTCGAGCGAGTTGCCGAACGGATTTACCAGGTTGGCCAGTTCCAGTGCACCATTGAACTGGTTGTCCAGCTGGATGATCCTGGAGTATTTCGTTTTGCCTTCCGCATCGACCAGCAACAATCGGTAATACGTTTTACCGTTTACGGGCACAGGGTCGGTGAAACTATAAGTATTGGTTTCGTGCTGCGTGTTTTCGACGCTGTTAACGACACCGGAGGTGTTGAAGCTGATGCCATCGGAACTACGCTGTATGGTATAGGTCACCTTGTTGTCTTCTTTTGAGCTGGTCCAGCTGAGCACCCCTTTGTTTTCTTTCAGTTTGCCATGGAATGCCAGCAGGTCGGTTGCGAGAATAGGTGCGCAGTTTCTTACAGCCAGATTAATGATGCTTATGCCGTCCGTTACCTGGCAGGAAGTGCTGCTCACATTGCTGGCCGTGGTGGCTACAATTACGCGGTAGCGGTCGCCGCTGTCACTTACTGAGGTATTTAATACCGGTATGGTGTAGGAGGTAATATACTGCCAGGTATTCAGCGTGGAATTATAGGTAGGGGTCGGGTTGGTCAGCGGACCAACATTGGTCCAGGTTACCCCGTTGTCTTCGCTGCGTTGCCACTGGTTGTTGGTATAGTTATTAAAGTAAGAACGGATGGTATCATTGATGGTGAGGGCATTCCCGGTACAAACCGATGGGTTCAGTGAAGGGGAGTAGCTCATGTTGGGCAGACAGGTGCTTACTGCAATGTCATCCAGTGCCCAGTCGTTACCACCACCACCCGGTGCGTTATTACGAAGGGTAAGACGGAAGCTCGTTTGTCCCGCACCCGTTAGATAGGTAAACCCGCGTTTGTTCCACTGGTTGTTGGCATCACGTCCGCCGGCGGCTGTACCTGCATAAACAATGTCCCCGGTAGTATAATAGTCAACCCCGTTTACGTCGAAAGCAATGTTCGGGCGTACACCTGATGAATCGTTTGGTGCCGAGGGCACATAACCAACCGCGTTGAACGCTTTCTGCGTTGAGTCGGCACCACATTTAGCGCAAAGGTTTTTAAACCATGCTGAAATTTCATAGTAGGTATTCGGGCAAAGGCCCGTCACATCATACTGGAAGGCAGTATCCGCGCGGTAGGCGGAGTTGATCGTCAGCATGTATCCGCATGGGTTGGTTGCACTAACCGGCAATGTGGTATCACAAGGTGGGTTCCCGAGCAGCGGATTACTGGCACCGGTATGGTCGCCCGAAATATCCCAATGGCTGAACAGCCGGTGGTTGGGTGTTACATCCGGTTTGGCCCAGGTATTTGTAGTGGTTGGTGTAGTTGCAAAGGTGTTGTTGGCAATGGTATAGTAGTAGTCGTCCGGTCCGTTCTGCGAAGTACCACGGGTAAAAGGTTTGTAACCATATCCATAAACGAAGGAGGAAGTTCCGCGGTTACGTGCGAGCGGGGCACCGGTTGCCGGAGCGCCGAATGTTCCGTTGAATTCAACACCGATCGAGTTACTGGCCGATACGGCATTGGGGCAAAGACCCACACTCTGGTAAACGATCAGGGTGTCACTTTTGAACGTGTTGTTGGTATAAATGCCGGTATTGTTGTCACGATAGGTAACACCACCTGTGTTGTACCTGATTTTTGTGTTGTATGGCGCATACACACGCACACGGTAGGTAGCGATGATGATACAGGTTGAACCAAACACGGTTGGCAGGGAGGTATTCAGCAGGAAGCTGCGGGCGTAGCGTGTTGCGGCCCTTCCGAAATTAATGGTAATGGTGGTGTCCTGTCCGTTGGGACGCCTGAAGTAACCTGCGTCATTGTCGGTGGAATCATCGGTGAATGCGGTCTTGGTGGCTACGTCACTGCGGTAAATCAGTCCTTCGTTGGTACGCAGGGCAATGGAGCCCGGAACCAATGCCAATCCGCGGTTGCGGAACAAGGTATCCATAAAGGCCAGGCTGTCGGCCCTGTTTGATTTGATTACGAACGTGGCGCGCATTTCAAGAATGTCACCTGGGTCTACGGTGCCACCTGTCGTGCCTTTGGTGATATTAATATAACTGCGGCTTACCTGGATATCAGAAGCTGGCGGATCAACGACAGCAATATTGAAATCCCAGGTAGTTGAAGTACCTGATGTAGTGGCATTGTTGCCTCCTTTGGCAATCCTTATATAATACGTGGTGCCAGGGGTAAGTCCGGCCCCCGCGTTAATCATGGCGCAGGGATAGTTGAGCGTGGTGCCGCTGGTGGAAAGGCAACCGATGGATGGGGTACCAATACATGGGTTTACCTGGAATACCTGCAGTACGAATGCGTCATCGAGGTTGGATCCGATGCCGGTGAGTTTGATTACCGGGAACGCTGTTTTGGCCACAAAGGTATACCAGACGTCGGCCGATGCGGTGTTCCCGCTACAGCTGGCGATGGGTAAACTGATGCTGGCATTTTTAATGTTTCCCAATACAGGAGTTGGGGCGAGCCCCGAAACCAGGAGTTGGGGGGCCGAGCAGGCGTCATTTGCCGGCTGAGCATGCGAAACCATTGATGAAAACAGGAAGCTGGTGATCACCAGCAGGCGTTGCAATGGTCGGATGTGGGTGGTTTTAATCATCGGATAGGCGTCGAGGTTGTACTCGACCGGGCAAAGGAACTACGGGTTTCTTATATATGCAATCGGAAAAACACTCTTATTTTTTAAGGGTAAATTCCTATTTACTACGAGTGGTTCCCCTAATAGGAAATCCGGATTTGCGTATTAATTTTGACTCCTAATTCCTAAGTATCCGATGTTTAAACCAGCCACGCTTCTCCTGATGGGTATCTTCTCCCTGACCTGTGCAACCTCACAAATTATTTCGGGCAGGATGAAAGAAGTTTTCAAAAAAACAGATATAGTGCCTGCCTCAGCAGGTATCCAGGGCCCCTGGGAAATAACCTATGGCCCGGATGATTCGTTGTGGGTTACTGAATGTAGTCCAACAAACGGTTATCGCGTTCTCAAGGTGCACACCGTGAATGGAGGCATTCGTACCATTCTTGACCTGAAGTCGTTTACAGACGCGGCCTCAACGCCGGACACAAAGTGGCAGAAGGCATTTACGCCCGGGGCTAATATTCCGTCTACGTCGTTTACCTACCCGAGCTACCAGGGTGGCCTGATGGGTCTTGCCATCCATCCGGAGTTTGCCACCAACCCCGCGAAAAAATTTGTGTACCTGGCGTATGGGCATGACTATATTACCCCACAGTCGACCAGCGGTTCCGATCCTAAAGTAACTACGCTGTATGAAGGCGAGACTGTGTATGGCAATGTATTCCGTACCTGGGTGGTGCGGTTCACTTACGTAAACAACCAGCTTGTAAACCCGGTGGCTATCTGTGACTCGATCCGAGGAAGCAACGACCACAACAGCGGCCGACTGGTGATCCGTCCGGAGAACGGAGTCAACTATCTTTATTATGCTTCGGGTGATATGGGTGCGGGACAGTTTGACAATAAACTGCGGACGAACAAAGCGCAGTTCCTGAATTCGTATGAAGGGAAGATCCTGCGCTTTAACCTGGAAGAAGACGGTGATGCAGTGCAAACACCAACAGCATATAACAGGTGGATCCCGAATAGCAATCCCTATAATGATTCATTGGGTGTGCAAAGTGCCGTGTGGGCAACCGGTATGCGAAACAACCAGGGTTTTGCCTTTGATACTGTCAATGGTACGCCCAGGATGTATGGAACATCGCACGGTCCGTTCAGTGATGATGAGCTGAACCTGCTGGAACAAAACAAGAACTACGGGCATCCGCTGGTAATCGGTTATGCGGCCGATGGAAATTACAACAATGCAAAAGCCGGGACGCAGGCAAGCGTTTTGCCGCTGATTGTGAATGAAGCTGCCAATGCCGCAGCAATGGGCAACTACCGTGATCCGGTGTATTCCAACTATGCAGCGCCTGCCGGTAATACTTCCACCCCGTGGTCGATACAATATATTTATACCAACCAGTACTATAATGCAACTACGCCAAATGGCTATGCGCAGGATAAAAATAATTACTGGGCTTCGGAAGGTTATTCAGGGCTCGACCTGTACTCCAAAAGCCTGATCCCCGGCTGGAAAAATTCCATCCTGATCACTGCCCTGAAATGGGGACGTGTGGTACGTATGAAACTCAACAGCGACGGTACTTCCATTGTGCAGTCCGCCGGCGCTGACACGGTCAGTTATTTCCAGAGCCAGAACCGCTTTCGTGACCTTGCCATTTCGCCCGACGGGAAAACATTGTTTGTAGGAATGGAACGGAGCACGACCAGCTCGGGTCCCAGTGCTGCCAATCCGGTAGTACCAAGTTGCCTGGGTTGTATTCACCGGTATGATTTCCTGGGTTACAATGATAATTCGGGTGCAAGCACCATCTCCACTACCATACCGGTGTCGGCTGGTAAAGCAAATGCCTGCGAAACCGAAAACCAGGTGACGATCAACTCCGACAACAACAACCTGTGGGTGCCTATTACCGATGGCAACAGTGATATTGTAGCGGAGATCAAAGCGAATACCAATTCACTTGGACTGGTGACAGCTTCGGTTTATAAAAACTCTGGTACGGTCAGGCAGGATGGTAACTTCCGGTTGTATCTCGACAGGAGTATCACCATCACCACGCAGAACACCAGCGCATCCAATATCAGTGTCCGGTTTTATATTACCGATGCTGAACTGACTGCATTGAAAAATGCACGCAACTCGTCCAATGTGGCAAGCGGTGTGACGGGCACTTCAAACCTCGGTGTATTCCGGAGCAAGGACGCGTGCCGTTCGAGGCTGCAGCAGGGTGCGGGCCTGGTGACCGGTTCAGCGGCTGCTTTTGGCAGCAACGGTCATGTGCTTACCGTCAGCATTCCGGTGAATGCAACTACTTCAAACACCTCTACTTTTTATTTTGCCAACAGTGGATTAGCCGTGCTGCCAACCAGCCTGGTGAAGTTTGACGGACAGCTGGTCACCAACCGGGTTGACCTGTTCTGGACCTCGGCAAGTGAAGTGCGCACCAGTGATTTCATTGTGGAACGCAGCAGCGATGGCGTAAACTTTACGGAGATCGGCAGTCGCCCGGCCAACGGTAACAGCAGTTCAACGGTGAACTATGCATTTACCGACAGGGATATATTGGGACAGTCCTCACTCGTACTTTACTACCGCCTGAAGATGGTTGATTCCGATGGTCATTATGATTATTCCAATACCATCCTCGTTTCACTGTCCTCTGTCAACGGCAAACTGACCGTAACGCCAAACCCGGTAACGGATGTGGCATCGGTATCTGCCAGCTCAGTTGCCGATGCGGCAGCTAACTGGAAACTGGTCGACAATGCCGGTCGTGTAGTACTGCAGGGACGGGTTGACCTTCGTAAAGGCAATAACTTTTTCTCGATCCCGATGAAAAAACTTGGAGCTGGTATTTATATCCTTGAAATGACAGGGAAAGGAATACAGCAGCAGCTGAAGGTGCAGAAATTGTAAGCAGGTAACCAGCCGCTTCCTGGAAAGGGCACTGGGTTTTCCAATCTATTTATACCAACCCCGCCGCAATGGCGGGGTTTTTCGTTGCTGCCCCGAAACAAGTAACTTTGCGCCATGTACACGCTGAAAAAGTCGCTGGGCCAGCATTTCCTGAAAGATGAGAACATCTGTCGCAAGATCGTTGCTGCTCTCCAAGAGCAGCGGTTCGACCGGTTGCTGGAAGTGGGACCGGGTGGCGGGGCGCTGACCAAGTACCTGCTGGAGCTGCCGGACATTGAGTTCAGGGCGGTGGAACTGGATTCGGAGAAGGTGGAGTTCCTGGAGAAACAATATCCGGCCATCAGGGGCAAACTGATCCATGAAAGCTTCCTGGATATGCAAAAGCCGTTTGACCAGTCATTCACCGTCATCGGCAATTTCCCGTATAATATTTCCACGCAGATCCTGTTCAGGATCCTGGAGTGGCGTTCGGATGTGCAATGTATGATCGGCATGTTCCAGAAAGAAGTGGCGCAGCGTATTGCTGCAAAGGAAGGAAACAAAACATACGGCGTGCTCAGTGTACTCGTTCAGGCGTTCTATACACCCACTTACCTGTTTGATGTGAATGAGCAGAGTTTTACTCCACCCCCGAAGGTAAAAAGTGGGGTAGTGCTGATGCTGCCAAGAAAGGAGCCGCTTGACATGAAAACAGAGAAGTTGTTTTTCCTGCTGGTGAAGACCGCATTTAACCAACGCAGGAAAACCTTACGGAATGCGGTTAAAAGCCTGTTCAGCCAGGACGAACTGAAAGATGAAATTTTTAATAAACGGGCTGAGCAACTTGATCTTGCCCAGTTTGCTGCACTGACGTACCGTATGAACGGCAACACTACTGCGCCGCATGAGCCGGATGTGGATACAGAATAAATTTAGTTATGAAGAAGGTTATCATTACGGGAAATGCACATGCTTACCTGAAAACACAACTGGAAGCAAAAGGTTATGAAGTGCTGGACCAGCCATCGATCGGCTATGACGAATTATCGGCAATGATCGGTGATGTGGAAGGGATGATTGTGACTACACGGATTAATGTGGACAGGGCATTACTCGACAAGGCAGTTGCGTTGAAATGGATCGGGCGGCTGGGTAGCGGGCTTGAACTGATTGACCTTCCGTATGCAGAATCAAAAGGGATCCGCTGTGTGAGCAGTCCGGAAGGTAATCGGAATGCCGTGGCCGAACATGCACTGGGTATGTTGTTGTCACTCATGAACAGGATCAGCTCATCGGCACTTGAAGTAAAGGAAGGGTTATGGAAAAGGGATGAGAACAGGGGTGATGAGCTTTCGGGCAAAACGGTCGGACTAATCGGGTATGGGAATACGGGAAGCAGTTTCGCCCGCCTGCTTGCACCATTTGGTGTAACGGTGCTGGCTTATGATAAATATAAAAGCGGTTTCAGTCACGACCATGTCAAAGAATCGACGCCGGAAGCCATCGGCCAGCATGCCGATGTAATCAGTTTCCACGTACCACTTACACCGGAAACAAAACATATGGCGGGGGATAATTTTTTCCGTTTGCTGAAGCGCAGGCCGTGGTTGCTGAATACCAGCCGGGGAAAAGTGGTGGAAACGGCGGCACTTGTGGCGGCGCTTGATTCGGGGGTGCTCAGGGGGGCCGGACTGGATGTGCTGGAGAACGAGAAACTGGGTTCCTACAATAGCGGCGAAAGGTTGCTTCTTGATAACCTTCTTTCCAGGCCAAATGTCATTATAACCCCGCACATAGCGGGTTACAGCCAGGAGGCTTTTTTTAAAATGGCCCTCGTCACCCTCGAAAAATTAGGCCTTTCTTAGGTTAATCTATTTAGTATAATAGTTATATTTGTAACAATTACCGCAACGCTTCAGCTAAATACTGGGGCGTTGCTATTTTTTTCGTAAACACCAAGGAGGTTGATTATGACCATTCAGTATGTGACCAAGGAAACACTGGAGACGATGAAGGCTGAATTACAAAGGCTGAAGGGAGTTGAACGCCCGGCTGCGAGCCGTGCCATTGCAGAAGCACGTGAAAAAGGTGACCTGAAAGAGAATGCCGAGTATGATGCAGCCAAAGAGGCGCAGGGCTTACTCGAAGCAAAAATTGCGGCCATGGAAGGTTCCATGTCCAGCATTCGTGTGCTCGACGAATCGAGCATTGATACCAGTAAGGTATCGATCCTGACGAAGGTTACCCTTACCAATGTGAAGACCAAAAAACAGGTGACCTACCAGATAGTAAGTGAACAGGAAGCAGACCTTAAACTGGGAAAAATTTCGGTGACCTCACCGATCGGTAAAGGCATACTGGGCAAGTCTATCGGCGAAACTGCCGAAGTAGTGGCTCCTGCCGGTACCATGAATTTTAAGATCGATCACATTTCAGCCTGATACCATGAGCATCTTCACAAAAATCATAGCCGGGGAAATTCCATCGTATAAAATAAAGGAGGATGATAAATTCATTGCATTCCTCGATGTGTTTCCCCTGCGTGAGGGGCATGTGCTGGTAGTACCCAAACAGGAGATCGATAAATTCTTCGACCTTCCGGCCGATTATCTTTCATCAATCCTGGTATTTGCAAAACCCATTGCAGCCGCTATTGAAAAATCGGTTCCCTGCCGTCGTTGCGGATTATCGGTGATCGGACTTGAAGTCCCACATGCCCACCTGCACCTTGTGCCGATCAGTGAAGCAAACGACCTGAACTTTGTACAGGATAAAATGAAGCTTTCACCCGAAAGGATGAAAGAGCTGCAGGAAAAAATCATCAGTAATTTGTAGGTGTCAACCACGTGCGGTGGCATTCCATCTTGTCATTCAGGAGGAACCGGTTAGCAGGAAACCTTGTCATTCCGCAGGAATCTGTCATTGCGGAATAGCTTTGTCATTCCGCAGGAATCTGCCACGGGTAGCGGATCTACTTCGACGCAACGCGACCCGGGTTCTTCTTTATAAAATCCTCCCACCCGGATACGCCCTTTGGTGAAACAGGGGTGGCGGAGCTGAGTTGGAAATGATGGCACACTGCAATGGCCAGTGCATCGGTGGCATCAAAGTATTCCGGTTGTTCTTTCAGTTCGAGTAACTGTTGCAGCATTTTCCAGACCTGTGTTTTATCTGCATTACCATTACCGGTAACCGATTGTTTAACCTTCCTGGGGGAGTATTCCGTTACCGGCAGGCCCGCATGCATGGCAGCTGCAATGGCAACGCCCTGGGCGCGCCCGAGTTTCAGCATGCTCTGTACGTTTTTGCCGAAGAAGGGTGCTTCGATTGCAAAATCGGTGGGGCCAAATTCCCGGATCAGGTCCACCACTTTTACATGGATGAGGCGAAGCCGTTCGTAATTATCCTTGTGCCGCGACAGCTTCAGCACCTGCATTTCCTTCAGGGCAATTTTCCGTCCGCTGATAGCAATCACACTATAACCCATGAAGATGGTGCCGGGGTCAATGCCTAAGATTATTTTGACAGGGGTTTGCAAACGGGACTGTATTTTTACAGGTTAATGATCCACCACGTGCAGCGGATCCGCACTCAGCAATGAAGTTCAAAAATAGACATAAAAGGAACATTAATTTATTTACCAGGTATTTCCTTGGACCGCTGCTGTTCCTCTGGCTTTGCTGGTCCCTCTACGGACAGCTGGCACATGAATCGGACCTGGCAAATGCATGGTTGGTTATCCGGTCATCCTTTAATCTGACCAGTGGGCTGACACTTGCTTCGGTATTCCTGCTGATGATCTTAAATTGGACCCTGGAAGCGTTTAAATGGAAACTGTTGGTGGACCAGATCCAGCGGGTAACAATGCCCATGGCGTTCAAGGCAATCCTTTCCGGAGTGGCCTTTTCCGTCACCACACCCAACCGGGTTGGTGAATACCTGGGCCGCATACTTTATATGGAAGAGGGAAACCGGTTAAAAGCTATATCCATGACGGTAACCGGCAGCGTGAGCCAGCTGATGGTTACGCTGGCAATGGGTCTGGGCGGACTGGTTATTTTAGGTCCCCGGATTACCGAAAGTGGCATGGTTTCCGCTCCCTGGGTGCGGATGATGATCGGTGGTACGGCCATTGCAACTGTCCTTTTAACACTATTTTATTTCAGGATCCCTTTCCTGGTGAAAACAATTGATCGGCTTCCGGGGAAACAAAAGTTCAATTTCCTTGTTAGCGCAATGGAACAGTACAATGCAACGTTACTGCTGCGGGTCCTGTCTTTATCAGCAACAAGGTTCCTGGTGTTTGTAATCCAGTATTACCTGTTGTTTCGTTTATTCAGTGTGCAGCTTACCTGGGGACAATGCGTGTGGACGGTAAGCGTTTCTTTCCTGGTTATGGCCGCAGTGCCAACCATCGCTCTTTTTACGGACCTGGGAATGCGTGGGGAGATCATGCTGCAGCTGGTGACATTGTTCAGTTCCAACAGGCTGGGGATCGGACTGGCAGCCGTTTCTGTGTGGCTGGTAAACCTGATTATACCGGCGCTGGCAGGGAGTTTACTAATTTTGAGTATCAGAAGGATTTTTAAAAATAAAAATGGCACAGATCCGGTGAAAGCGGAATTAAGCCTGGAAAAAGAAACGACATGAAGGTTTTACTGAAAATGTTTGCAATACCGGCATTTACCCTGATGGCTTTCTCGCATACGGCGGAAGCGCCTTACCAGGATAATTGCAGCATAAAAAACAATTCTTTCAAAGCAGGCGAGAAAGTTACCCTGTCCGTGTTTTACAACGTGGCGGGTTTCTATGTCGATGCTGGCGTGGCCACTTTCACCAATACGCTGGAAACGCTCAACGGCCGTCCTGTATTCCATATTGTCGGGGAAGGCCGAACCAATTCTTCGTATGATATTTTTTATAAAGTCCGTGACAAGTACGAAACGTACATCGATACCGTAACGATGCAGTCGCTCAAGTTTGTCCGCAATGTAAATGAAGGCGGTCACAAGATTTACCAGAATGTCAGCTTTAACAAAACGGCCAATACTGCCGTTACAACGGATGGCGTGTTCAAGGTGCCTGCCTGCGTGCAGGATGTGGTAAGCTCCGTGTTCTATGCGCGTAATATTGATTTCTCCAGGCTTCGCGTCAACGACAAGATCACCTTCTCCATGTTCCTTGATAATGAAATCTACAACATGTACATCCGTTACCTGGGCAAAGATGTGATCAAGACCAAATACGGGAAGTTCAATGCGATCAAATTCAAACCACTGCTGATCAAGGGAACCATTTTTGAAGGCGGGGAAAATATGACGGTGTGGGTAACCGACGATGCCAACCACGTACCGGTACGTATTGAAAGCCCGATTGCAGTCGGTAAGGTGAAGATTGACCTTATGGGTTATGAAAACCTGCGCCACCCCATGACTTCACTGGTGAAGAGGAGATAACCGGTTCATTTGCCTTGAAAGGGTGCAGGCACTGGCAAACATCACACATCTTCCAGTTTGAAAACCTTGCCCACCCTGATTCCCTTTTCCGTCTGTTCCAGTGTACAGCATTCATTCACCGGATCGTGCTCGAAGTATAACACGTATCCGTGATCCGTTGCTTCCTGCAGGAAACTTTTCTTTTCATCCAGCGTTTTAAGCGGAAACATGTCATAGGCCATTACATAGGGTAACGGGATATGTGCAACAGAAGGCAGCAGATCGGCCATGTAAACGATCGTCTTTCCCTTATAGCTGATCTGCGGCAGCATCATATCGCGGGTATGCCCTCCGGCGAGCCGTAC
>SDZZ01000425.1 GCA_004173255.1 Chitinophagaceae bacterium
CACAGATCGCGTGCAGTTTGGTCACATAATCGGCCTTGGCCATCAGGAATGGCATCTGGCCAAAAGGTTTGCCGGTAAAGTCCATGTCCAGCCCTGCGACAATCACACGCATACCCCGGTATGCCAGTTCATCACAAACATTCGGCAGCTCATCATCAAAAAACTGGGCCTCATCAATGCCTATAACATCCATACCCTGTGCAAGTAAGAGGATTTTTTGTGAATTATCGACCGGGGTCGACAGGATCGTATTGGTATCGTGTGAAACGATGTTGAACTCGTCGTACCGGGTATCGATGGCCGGCTTGAAAATTTCTACTTTAAGGTTTGCAATCCGTACCCTTTTCAACCGCCGGATGAGTTCCTCCGTTTTACCACTGAACATCGAACCGCACACTACCTCGATCCATCCCCGTCGCTCCCCAGTCAGATTGGGCTCAATAAACATTGTTAAGGTTTTAAATTTCCGGAACTCGTAATCAATTAATTGGCAAAGTGTTTGTACTTTTAAGAAGCTGGTCCAAAAATAACGCAATGGAACGAATACAGGCTTTGATATCCAAATTAAAAGAACAACATGAGCGAAACGCTCCTGGTTCTGAAATGCTTGTAACGGTCCAGCAGCTACACCAGGAACTTCTCGCAAAATCTTCACCCGTTTCTCCCAGGACATTAGGCACATCCAAGGTTTCAGTAGTGATGCCGGCAAATATGAGTGCCGACACGTTTAATAAATATGCACCCCAACCACGTGAAGAACGCCAGGTTGCAACGGCAGAAAAAACCGTGGTTACCGAATCAAAACCCGAAACAGAAACGGTGCTGGTAGATGAAGGCACATTGTCCATCGTACAGGAAAATGGCCAGCTCGACATGGTCTTCGACCCGCTGCAGGAAATTCCTACGCTGTCGCAGCAGGTTAAAGGGCCCGACCGCAATGGTGAATCATTAAACGATAAATTAAAACAGGGCAAAACAGAATTACTCGAGTTCCTGAAAGAATCACCGGTGAAGGACCTTCGGAAGGCTATCGGGATCAATGACCGTTTTTCATTTATCAATGAACTTTTCCGTGGTGATGAAGCGATGTATGAGCGCAGCATCAAAACCATCAACGGATTCAATATTTTCCCCGAAGCGGAATACTGGATCACCCGCGAGTTAAAAACAAAACTGGGGTGGAATCCGGAAAACGAAATCGTACTGAATTTTGACCAGCTGGTCAAACGCCGGTTTTCAGCTACCTGACCAGCAACCCCTCCCGCTCAATATAATCAAGAATTTTTTTGGTGGCGCCCATGTTATCGAGTACATATTGTGCCGCCTGTTCGCCTGCGTGCTGCCACGTGGCCGGATCATGGTTAAATTTCTTCAGCCTGTCCATCATGCCATCCGCACTGTCCACGCTGAAAGCCGCGCCGGCACTGATCAGTTCTCCTGCCTCGCGAAACTTGTGGTATACTGTACCAAAGAAGACCGGCCTGCCGTAAACGGCCGCCTCCAGTGTATTATGGATGCCTTTGCCAAGCCCCCCGCCAATATAGCTGACGTATCCGTACTGGTAAAGCCTGGATAACATGCCGATATTATCGATGATGAGCACGCGGTCGGTTGGGTTGTTTTTTTCCAGGTCGGTATAACGTGTGGCGCCCGGGAAACGTTCCAGCACCTGTTCAATGTGTTTGCCGTCGATTTCGTGAGGTGCAATAATCAGCTTCCATTCAGGGTCAGTATCGGCCATCACTTCTGCCAGCAGCTGTTCGTCGGCCGGCCATGTACTACCGGCAACGATGACACGGCGCGACTGCCCGATAAACTTTTCTACCAGGGGGAGGCGGGTGGCTGTAGAGGCGATTGCGGCCACACGGTCGAACCGCGTATCGCCACTGATGGTAATACGGTCGGCCAGTCCGATCCCGGCGAGTAACTGCTGTGAAACCCGGTCCTGTACAAAGAGGTGGTCGAACCTTGTCAGCATTTTTCGCTGCAATGCGCCGTACCATTTGAAGAAGGACATCTTTTGCCAGAACAGGGCCGAGACCAGGATCAGTGGCATCTTCCTGTATTTTATTTTTTTCAGGTAATAATACCAGAACTCATACTTCACGAAAATGACCAGCGACGGGTTGACAATTTCAAGGAAACGTTTTGAATTAGAGGGACTATCCGCCGGCAGGTAGAAAATTTCATCCGCCCCCTGGTAGTTTTTCCGGTTTTCATAACCGGAGGGTGAAAAAAATGTCAGCAGGATTTTGTAGGAAGGGTATTCCTCCCGGAGCGCTTCAATGAGGGGGCGACCCTGTTCAAACTCACCGAGCGAAGCGCAATGTACCCAGATTACCGGCGGCTTTTCCCGGAAAGCGTGCTCAAGCCGGGTAAAAATGTCCTTCCTGCCCGCTATCCACTGCTTCGCCTTGGGGTTGAAAAGGGAGGCAATCCCGATGCCCGTCCGGAATAAAAAAAGGAAAACGTTGTAGATGAATACTCCCAAGTCGTTGATATTAGGCCGGTAACAGGCGGAAAACGCAAATGTAAAGTCAAACTAGGAAACTACACGTATTTTACTATTTTTGCGACACTTTAAAGAACTTTAGTCCAAAGCAAAACCGAGGTTTCACCTGTAAGCGTTTGCTCGCCTTGAATTCCCCCAATCAATTCCTTATGCGCCCTATACAAATGGTCGATACGCAGACGCAGTATCGCAAGATCAAGACTGAAGTGGATAAAGCCGTTATCGATGTAATGGAAAGTTCTGCGTTTATCAACGGGAAACCGGTGAAAGACCTCGCAGCAAATCTTTCTGCCTATCTCGGTGTCAAACATACTATACCCTGTGCCAACGGAACGGATGCCCTGCAGATTGCCATGATGGCGCTCGGATTGCAGCCGGGTGATGAGGTGATCACACCTTCGTTCACCTATGTAGCTACCACCGAGGTAATAGCCTTGCTCCGTCTCACGCCGGTGTTTGTGGAAGTGGATGCGAATACATTCTGCATGGATCCCGTATCGCTTGAAAAAGCCATCACGTCAAAAACGAAAGCTATAGTGCCGGTGCACCTGTATGGTCATGCCGCACCGATGGACCAGATCATGCAGATTGCAGAAAGGTATAAGCTGGCAGTGATTGAAGACAATGCCCAGGCAATCGGAGCCGTGTATACATCGGCCGATGGCACAAAGAAAAAAACAGGATCGATTGCACATATATCGGCTACTTCCTTTTACCCGTCTAAAAACCTCGGTGCATTCGGTGATGGCGGCGCATTGTTTACCAATGATGATGAACTGGCCGGGAAGATGACCATGATTGCCAACCATGGGCAGACAAAAAGGTATTACCATGACGTGGTCGGTTGTAACAGCCGCCTGGATACCATGCAGGCGGCCATCCTCGATATCAAACTAAAACACCTTGACGATTATATCACTGCACGACGAGCTGCAGCTGACTTCTACGATAAAGCTTTCGCCGCTGAAAACCGGCTGGAAACCCCTTACCGGGCAGACTGGTCACACCATGTGTTCCACCAGTACACGCTAAAACTGACCGATAAGGAGAACACAGCAGCCACCAGGAACGGATTACAGGAATTCCTTGCCAGCCATGGTATTCCTTCAATGATCTATTACCCGGTGCCCGGACACAAACAGAAAATGTTCGCGCAGTTCAACAGCGCCGCTGCTGAACTGCCGGTAACAGACCGGCTGACCGACCAGGTCATTTCGCTGCCGATCCATACCGAACTGGACCAGGAACAACAGCAATTCATTGCAGGCAAAGTATTGGAATTTTTCGCTCAATCATAAACTACATAAACTAAAACATTCATGAAGATCGCAGTAGTCGGTACCGGATACGTAGGATTAGTAACAGGAACCTGTTTCGCCGAAACAGGAAACACCGTTACC
>SDZZ01000426.1 GCA_004173255.1 Chitinophagaceae bacterium
ACGCGGATGGCCACCGGTAACGCGACCACAATTCAATGCATTGATCGGACCAAAAGGCGCACTGCTTGTGGGCGGACCAGAAGAGGTAGCAGAAAAATTGCTGAAGCACAGCGAAGCACTGGGAGGAATTGACCGTTTTACATTCCAGATGGATAATGCCGAACTGACCCATGAACAGTTAATGGAATCGATCAGGCTGATCGGTGAAAAAATGATTCCGCTCGTTCATAAATAACTTCTGCCTCATTGTAGTTTAACAAGTGATCGCAACAACGAGCCGTAATCCAAACATTGGCATTTAAAATAAAAAAAATGGAAGTAACAATACACCAACAGGAAACAAAAGGATTTGCAATGGTGCGTGACAACGGCAAACGCGCCGGGGCAATGACATTTTCCATCGCTTCTCCCGAACTCATCATCATTGACCACACCGAAGTGGAAACGGAATACAACGGAAAAGGTATCGGCAAACTGTTGCTCTATAAAATTGTGGATATGGCCAGGGAAAAAAATATTAAGATCCTGCCGTTGTGCCCCTACGCGGCTGCCCAGTTCAAAAAAATTGCGGAAATCAGGGACGTGTTGAGGGACCAGTGAAATAGCGAAAATATTCCACTCGTAGATTGAATTTTTTCTTACCTTTAAAAAAACAGTCTATGAGCCAGCTTGCCCACCAGTTCCGCGACCTGCAATTGAACGATGGGCTGTCCATTGTATACAATGCCAGGAAAGGCGTGAGGCCATCGGTGTTTTATCTGTTTTCTGATTCGGTGGAAATGCCGGAAAAGAAACTGGCAGCATTACTCCACCTCCATCCCCGAACCATCAGCAACTACCGCGATGGAAAAAAAAACCTGAATCCGATAGAAGGTGAACACCTGCTTAAGCTGATACATCTTTATTCAACGGGTGAAAATGTTTTTGGAAGCGTTGCCCAGTTTACGCAGTGGCTGGAATCGCCTTCCTGGAAAAAAAAGGAAAAACCCATGGATTGGCTGAACACGCCGGGGGGTGTGGATCTCGTGCTCGATGAAGTACTCCAGTTATCTCACGGTTACCCTGTCTGAATCATGCTGGTATACCGGATCGTACAGAAAAAATATAGCCAGTCGCTGATCGCCAACGCTATAGAAGGCAGGTGGAACCGTCGTGGCGAGCAGGTTATCTACACTGCTGAATCTATTCCCCTTGCTTTTATGGAAAATATGATTCGCCGGGTTGGCGTGGGCTTCAGTAATAATTTTAGAATTATGATCATTGAAGTGCCGGATGTTTGCCCCATCATTGAATTAAAGGTCAGCGACCTGAAAAGCGGATGGCGCGATACCCGGTCCATTTGCCAGGAGGCCACCGGCGATTGGTATCATGCACAACAAAGCCCTGTTCTCAAAGTGCCGTCGGCCGTACTTTCAACGAACTTCAACTTCGTCCTCAACACACTTCATCCGGGTTATTCAAAAGTGAAGCTATTGGCTAGTGAAGAACTGGTTCCTGACGAGCGGATTGATGAAATTGTAAGAAGGTATAAGGGATAGCCTGACCCCTACCCGGCGTATTCAGCATTAAAATGTTTCAATCCTGGCCAACGTGATCACAACGCGGGTGCCCGCGGGACTTCCATCATCCCCGGTCAGGTCTTTGAATTGCACCTGATAATCCCTGCCGTTTTCCTTATTGAAAAAAGCGATCCGTTTAAGCGTGATCTCCATTCCGTGTGACTTATGCGGGTATCCCCTGCCCTGGCGCAATTGAGCGGCGGCGTTGCGGCCGATCCCATTATCTTCAATGATACAAACCAACGAATCGTCCTGGCCACTAACCTTAATTTTTAATAACCCAGGTTTCTTAGAAGGCAACAGCCCATGCAGGATGGCATTCTCGACAAACGGCTGGATGATCAGCGGAGGTACTTCCAGCGCAGCTGGATCAAGACCCGAAACATCAAGGTCATAACTGAATTTATTTTCAAAACGGATTTGTTCCAGCTGGATGTACAGGCCCGCAACTTCCAGTTCGTCTTTTAACAGGATCCGTTTTTGTCTCGAGTGGTCGAGTATCAGCCTGACCAACCGGGAAAATTTACTGATGTACCGGTTGGCCTGCACCGCATCATTACTATTTATAAAGGAATTGATTGTGTTCAGTGAATTGAATATAAAATGCGGATTCATCTGGGTGCGAAGCGCACTGTTTTCCAGTTCGTTCAGCTTGATCTCATAGTCACTCCGCATGATCGCCTCGCGGTTGATGCGCCTCACCCTTGCCCGGTAAAACAAACTGATGCAAGCCAGTAAAAGCAGCACTGCCAGTATCCGGAACCACCATTGCTGGTAAACAGGTTTGCCAATGTGAATGGCCAGTTGCTGGGGGCTTTCCGTCCACCCGCCTGAACTGTTCCTCACCCGCATTTTCAACGTATAGTCACCGCCAGGTACATTGGTGTAAGTACCCGTGCGCCGGCCACCGGCCGATTGCCACTCGGTCTCAAATCCTTCCAACTTGTAAGCATACTCCACATCGCTGGCCCCTGCATAATCAAATGAGCTCATGTCAAAAGAAAAGAAATTCTGGTCATAGTCCAGATGGATGCTCGTGGCCGAACTGATCATGTCGGCCGACAAAAACCGTTTGTCAAATACGCGGAAATCTGTCAGGTAAACGGGGCTGCCCGTACGCCTTGTAAACTTCGATGGAAACAATTCAAACAATCCTTTATTACTTCCTACCAGGATAGATCCTTCAGGTGTCCGTGTCAGCGTCTGGCTGAATAACTGCACTCCGGCCAGTCCCTCCCGCTCACCAAACAACTCCACCATTTTTGTTTTACTATGCATCCGGCCAAGCAACCGGTTGCTGCAAAACCAGATGTATTCCCCATCAGTCAGCCCACCCCTGATCTCCAGGTATACATTGCCGGGGCCACGCACTTCCACTAACTCCGGCTTGCGCCCCGCACCTGTGACCAAAATGCCAAGGTTTGTAGCCAGGTACAGGATGTTTCCCTGCCAGGCCATACCCGTTACCTGGAGCGGATCCCCGGAAGCGGGTAACCAGGCACGCCGGTCGGTAAGCTCTCGGGAAAACGGATCATATTCATACAAACCACCGTGGTCATCAGCAAGCCAGCAGTGCTGATTGGAATCCCTCACCAGATCACGAACACCGGTCAGCCGCAACAACGCAGTCCCGCTATCACTGGCCGCAGAATGAGTGAAAAATGTTTTTGTGTCAAATATCGTTGGCCTGCCAAACCCAATAAACAGCAGGTTTCCATCGGGCAGGGGTACAATATCGGAGATGCCGTCATTTGCCAGGGCAAACGGTTTTGTCACCCTGCTGAAGTTCTTCCACGTGTTTGCGGCGGCATCGAATCGTACCAGCCCGAGCCGGTTACTTCCCAGCCAGGTAATGCCATGATCATCTGTATAACTGCTTTGCACCATCTCTACCGGTCCATCTATTCCATTGGTCGATACACCACGGAAGTTGGTAAATAAATTAGTGGTCCGGTCAAGCACCGAGGGACCACGATCGGTTCCTATAATAATTCGTCCTGCACTAGCCACCGACACACTGGTCACCCGACCCGTTGCCAGTTGACCTTTTACAAAATCATTCTGCGGATAAAACTTTACTGCGCCCATTGCCGGGTTAAACCGGTACACGCCATTGGCCCGGGTGCCGACCCACACATTATGCTGGCGATCCTCATAAATACAGGAAGCGCTGTTGCCATCAAAACCCAATGGATTGTATGGATCACGTGGCACGGCAATAACGGTATCCTGCGCCGGCAGGTATTCCAGCAAACGGTGGTAGGCCGAAGCAATCCAGACACGGCCGGTATGGTCTTTCAGTATATCATAGACTGAATTGTAAAGTATGCTGTCTGTATGTCCAAGAAC
>SDZZ01000427.1 GCA_004173255.1 Chitinophagaceae bacterium
AAACCTGATTGCGCATGTCCATGACCGGGCAGGCAGCAAACGCTGGCCACCATCAGTAACAAAATGACAATTGGACCGGGAACTCTCATCAGGCTAAAAACTAAGTCCTTAATAACTGAATTTCAGGTGTTTTAGTATAAAAAAACAGCAAAAAATTATGACCGGATCCGGATTGGAAGCCAATGTGTGGACAGGCAACCAGGGCCGGCCTGCAATATAAAGATTGATTTTGCATTTAGGGATTGGAAATGAAACGATTGGGCTGGGGGGCGGAAATCAGGAGCAAGGAACAGCGATCCGGCGAGGCTACACGCGCCTGTTGATTTGTATCAAAAAAAATCAGGGCTTTTTCCACATCGGCTCCATCGGGCCGGGCAATAGGATAGAAAATCATCAATGCTTATCTTTAAAAAATCTAAAGCAGGACTATGGCAAAACTAGAGGCGGGATCAACTTTGAAACGGCTGCGTAACCGCTATCGCCTCGTGGTGATGAATGATGATACATACGAGGAGGTGGTCACATTCAAGCTTTCGCGTCTCAGCGTGTACGTGGGTTTGAGCACGATATTTGTCGTGCTGGTCGGTCTCACGGTAGCCCTTATTGTTTTCACGCCGCTGAAATACTATATACCGGGATACGATGATTTGAAAGTTGGCAGGGAATACCGCAAGATGAAGTACAGGGTAGATTCACTCGAAAAAGAAGTGAATTTCCAGGCGGGGTACATTGATAACCTCCGCAAGGTACTGCGGGGAGATGCTGTAACGTTGGACACAGTACAGCTGCAAACACCGAAAGATGAATTAGAAGATGACTGAAAAATTGTCTATATTGAATTCGCATCCAATTATCTCATGTTGCGCATAAATTAACCAACTATGTTTAACGCAAAAAACAAAACCGACATGCAACCAGAAAAAATCTCGGGCAATGGCACTACCCTCATTGGTGCCGGCACAATCCTCAAAGGCGACATTACCAGTAACAGTGACCTTCGTATTGACGGGACCATCACCGGCAACATCCATAGCTCCGCGAAAGTGGTCGTAGGCGCGAATGGCCTTGTGGAAGGTGATATTTCCGGAAACCAGGCCGATATCATCGGCAAGGTGAATGGTAACATCAAGGTGAAGGATCTTGTACAACTTCGTGGTGATTCCGTGGTAAATGGAAATCTGTATGCAGGCAAACTGCAGGTGGAGCCTACAGCTACGTTCAATGGCCAGTGTCATATGAACAGCACGGTTACCACTCCGGTAGCGGAAGTCAAAAGTTTAAATGGAAAAGAAAAGCTCGCCCTCTCCTAATTCATCGAACAGGATGCTGTTGCGGTATGCCGGGCTCGGTGCCCAGCTGCTGGCGGCTATCGGTGTGTCTGTTTTTTTGGGTGTCAAAGCGGATGAGTGGTGGAATACTTCGCCGTTGATGACCCTTGCATTACCTTTGCTCGTATTAGGTGGTACATTTTACAAACTGATACGGGAAACCGGTAATAAGAAACATGATGAATCGAAGTAACTGGAAGTCGCTCCAACTGATGGTCGTTGTTTTTATCATCCTCAATGGCTTTTTTATATCTGCCCGTGCGTTGCTGCTAAAAAAAGGGATTGACCAGAGTGTGGTGCTGGTTGGCAACCTCGTTTTATTCGCCGTGTCCCTCATTGCCTTCCTGCTGACGCAGAAAACCCTTGAGAATAAAAACCCGCATGTTTTTGTGCGTGCTGTTTATTCCGGTTTTATTATAAAATTCTTCATAGTGGTGCTGGCCGCTTTTGTTTATTTCCAGCTGGTGGACGTGGTGAACAAACCCGCATTATTTGTTGTTCTTGTATTGTACCTTGTGTACACGTTCATCGAAGTTTCCTCACTTCTCCGGTTATTGAAGGGTAAGCAGAATGCCTAAGAAAGAAGTTCCGATCAAGCAGCTCCAGGATTTCCTGCCGCCCGGCACGTATGAGCCGGTGCTCGAATACCTGCGGCATTATAAAGTTCACCTGACTGTGGCGCGCGAGCGCAAGAGCCTGCTGGGTGACTACCGTCACCGGACCAACGGAACCAATCACCGTATCAGCGTAAATGGCAACCTGAATTCCTATTCTTTCCTGATTACTTTGCTGCATGAACTGGCCCACCTGCTTACGTTTGAGCGGTATGGCAATAAAGTGCTTGCGCATGGGAAGGAGTGGAAGGCTGTATTTTCTTCCGTGCTGAAACAATTCCTGGAGCATAAAATTTTCCCTGCCGATATTGAATCTGAGCTGATGCTTTCGCTGCACAATCCGGCCGCGAGCACCTGTGCCGAAGACGGGCTGTTACGGGTATTGCGGAAATATGATGCCGGCGCCAGCCACCTGCGGCTGGTGGAAGAAATCCCGATGGATGGTTTATTTAAAACCAGCGATGGACGTGTGTTCCAGAAGAAGGAAAAACTGAGGAAACGTTTTAAGGGTGTTGAGATCGGGACAAAGAAGGTGTATTTGTTCAGCCCGGTGTATGAGGTCGAGTTGTTGAACGCGGAGTGATCCCTACGGGATGACAACGCTTCGCTTTGAAAGCCCTCCTAAATCCCTGCGAGTTCCCTACGGGATGAGTTCCCTACGGGATGACAACGTTCCCTACGGGATGACAACGTCCCTACGGGATGAGGTCCGTGTGGGATGACAACGTCCCTGCGGGATGACAATGGTCCCTACGGGATGACAACGTCCCTTCGGGATGACAACGTCCCTACGGGATGACAACGTCACTACCGGATGACAACGTCCCTGGGGGATGACAACACTTTGCTTTGGTTATATTGCTTTCTGCATCCAGATATCACAGCCGGTATGACAACTGTTTCCTACCGCTTTTTCGAGGTAGGTGAACCCTGCTTTTTCGTAGGCCCTGATTGCTTTTTTTAACTCGGGCATGGTTTCGAGGTACAGGTTTTCGTAACCCATTTTCTTTGCTTCCGCAATCGCTTCCTCCATTAATTGTTTTCCCAACCCGATACCACGTGCTTCGGGCAGCAGGTACATTTTAACCAGCTCGGCTGTTTTTGCAGGCAGGCCTTTGGTTGGATAAATGCCTCCGCCTCCGACGATCTGCCCGTCCATTTCAGCAATCAGGTAAACCGAACCCTCCTCACGGAAAAGTTCGAACAGGTGATCGGTACTTTCATCGTAAAACACGGTTCCCGGTTTGTTGGCTCCGAACTCGGTGAGGGTTTGCCGGATGATCGTTGCAATCGTTTTGTTGTCGCCCGCTTTGATGGGTCGGATCGTTGTTTCCATGGAAACAAAATTAAGGCTTTGCAAAGTTTGAGGCATCGTAATTCAACCGGAAAACTGTTCAGGTGGCGGCAGTACGGCCGCATCCGACCCATTTTTGTTTCCCGATATTGATCCCATCAATCCAGTTGCAGACTTTTATCTTTCGGGTACTTTACTTCATAACTGAACTCCCTTTTCTCTTCTTTCCTGGGTTCAACATTGATCGTCCAGCTGATTTTCTGCGTATCATCCTCCAATTTTGCGCCCTTGTATTCGCGGTCGCGCACTTCGATTTCTTTGTGGGTGGAGATAGGGAACTGGTCTTCGATGAGGATAGAGACTGGTTGTTGTTTGTTATTCCGGACCACAATTTCGTAGTGCCGGTCATCTGTCCGGTTGCTCCCAATAAATTTCTTTGAGCTGAATTCCTTCAGCAGTGTCCGTTTAACCACCACTCCTTTGTCCTGCCCAAGAGAGATACTCAAGGTATCACCCGCTGTGGTGAGGTCCAGCATCGACTGTCCAAGGAAAGTGCCCTCGAAAAAAATATTCGCTTCACCCTGCATCAGGTTAAGTTCCTGCCAGTCGAGGATTTTAGCGGTCAGGTAAGCCACCT
>SDZZ01000428.1 GCA_004173255.1 Chitinophagaceae bacterium
TCCGGGAAGTGGAAGAAGAAACAGGTGTGATCAATCTTACATTGGGTGCTCCGCTACTCATTACGTACCATACATACCAGCACGGCACACGCCTGATGCTGAAAGAATCGCACTGGTTCCATATGTCGGTGAAGGAACGCCAGGAACTGGTGCCGCAAACGGAAGAAGACATTGCCGAAGCAAGGTGGGTACCTGCCGACGCTGTCAGCCAGTACATGACGAATGCATTTCCCTCTATCACTGAAGTGCTGAAAGCCGGTGTTAAAGGCTAGGCTGGCGGAAGGTGTCTTTTCTCGGAATCACTGCAACGGTAAGACGGCTTACACAAAGCAGTTTGTTCAGTTCGTCATAGATACGCACATCCCACACATGGGTATTGGCTCCAAGATGCAGTGGTGAAGCAATACCGGTTACATATCCTTCACGTGCACTGCGCACGTGGTTGGCATTTATTTCCAGCCCCACACAGGCAAAACGTTCGTGGTCGACCACCATCGCCGACGCCACACTGCCAATCGTTTCAGCAAGCGTGCAGGAAGCACCACCGTGCAACAGTCCATAGGGTTGTTTGGTGCGATTGTCCACCGGCATTTTTGCCTTGATGAAATTGTCCCCCACTTCTGTCCATTCAATACCGATGAGTTCGCCCATGGTGTTTTTGCCGAGCGGGGTAAGGTCAGTGATGGATAAATTTTTATTGTACCAGATCGCGGCCATAATGAGTTATTTTTTTTCGAGTGTTTGGTAAACTTCCTGTGGTAAAAATTGTGAGGCATTACCGCCATTGCGGATGATATCCCTTACAATAGTGGAAGCTACCGAAGTATATTTTGGTTCGCCGGTTAAAAATACCGTTTCGATGCTTTTGTCCAGTGTGCGGTTTGCGTCGGCAATCGTTTTTTCGTATTCGAAGTCACTCACGTACCGGATACCCCGGACAATGAATCGTGCCTTGATCTGTTTGCAGTAGTTGATGGTAAGACCTTCGTAGATCGCACCTTCCACCTTCACTTCATCCTTGTAAATATCCTCGATCCACTGCAAACGCTGTTCGGCCGAAAACATGGGCGCCTTGGCCGAGTTAAGGCCAATACCCACTACAATTTTATCAAACAATGGAAGTGCCCGGTCTATGATGTCTACGTGACCAAGCGTAACAGGATCGAAAGTTCCGGGAAAAAGGCAGATGCGACTCATATGCACAAGATTAACATACGGCTGGCCGTAATGGTTAGTTATTCCGGTTTGCGAGCAAATATAGAACGGCCATCCTGACTGCCACACCATTTTCCACCTGTTGCAGGATGATGGATTGTTTACTGTCGGCCACATCACTGTCCAGCTCAACCCCGCGGTTGATTGGTCCCGGGTGCATGATCACTATCTCCTTGTGCAGGCTGTCGAGCAGGCTGCGGCTGATTCCATAAGCGAGGTTATATTCCCGGAGCGAAGAAAACAATACCTGGTTTTGCCGCTCCAGCTGGATCCGCAATACGTTTGCCACATCGCACCATTGCAGGGTCTCCTTCAGGTCGTAACTGACATTGATACCGAACGCTTCCTCGATGTGCCGGGGAATCAGCGTGGGCGGACCGCACACCGTTACCTCAGCTCCCATTTTTTTCAGCAGGTAAATATTACTTTGGGCCACGCGGCTGTGCATAATATCCCCGATAATCGCGACCTTCTTTCCCTCCAGTGCGCCAAGCTTTTCCCGGATAGAAAACGCATCGAGCAAGCCCTGTGTGGGATGTTCATTGATGCCATCACCTGCGTTGATAATGGCTGCGGGAATATGCTGGGCCAGGAAATGCGGCGCACCACTTGCACTGTGTCGCATCACCACCATGTCCACCTTCATCGACAGGATATTATTCACCGTATCCAGCAGGGTCTCGCCTTTGGAAACCGACGAGGCAGACGCCGTAAAGTTGACCGTATCGGCCGACAACCGTTTTTCTGCCAGTTCAAATGAAATGCGGGTGCGGGTGGAATTTTCAAAAAAGAGGTTTACTACAACGATATCACGGAGGGAAGGAACTTTTTTTACAGGTCGCTGTAAAACTTCCTTGAATTGTTCCGCCGTTTGCAGGATTAACGAGATATCGCCTGCGGTGAGGTCTTTAATGCCTAGGAGATGTCGGGTAGATAGTTGCATTAAAGGGCGAAGTTAATAGGTTTGACACATTGAAAAGAAAAAAATTTAAGCGGGAACTTACACCGGCAGCCCTGCCGGATAGCAGGCTGGATATTATTCTTCAAGGAGTGCTACCTCATCCTTACCGTCTTTTTCGTTCCAGAATACGCGAACTTTCTGCGACACAATTGAATCAATGGATTTACCCACGTAATTGGGCTGGATGGGAAACTCCCTGCTGAAACGCCGGTCAATCAGCACGCAAAGCTCCACCTTGGCCGGGCGGCCAAACGCGAGTAACGCATCCAGCGCGGCCCTGATAGTGCGGCCCTTGTACAATACGTCATCAATCAGGACCACCTTCTTCCCCTCCACCGAAAACGGGATATCCGTTTCGTTGGCAATATGCAATGCCTTGCGCACATCGTCGCGGTAGAACGTTATATCCAGTTTGCCATACGTGACGTTAATACCGGGAAACTCCTGGTGCATTGCCTCGACGATACGGTCCGACAGGAACACACCACGTGGCTGTAACCCGATCAGCACTGTCCCGGATGTATCCGTTTCATTTTCCAGGATCTGGTGTGCAAGCCTCCTGATTGTAATTGAAATTTGCTGTCCGCTGAGAATTGATTTCAAACCCGGTTATTTTTTCAAATGTAATTATAAAAAAGCCAAAAAAAACCGCGGACAAAACATCCGCGGCTGGTCAATTTATTTCTCCTGGAGAAACGGATACCCATAATCCACCGGCGGGTTAAACGTTTCCTTGATGGTCCTTGCGCTGAGCCAGCGATACAGGTTCAGTATGCTGCCCGCCTTATCATTGGTACCGCTTCCACGTGCACCGCCAAACGGCTGCTGGCCTACCACCGCGCCGGTCGGTTTATCGTTGATATAGAAGTTGCCCGCAGCATTCCTCAGTCGAACAGTTGCCAGTTCAATGGCTGCACGGTCTGTTGAAATAATGGAACCGGTCAGTGCATAGGGCGATGTATTATCCACCGTTTCCAGGATCTTTTCAAATTCATTTTCGGGGTAAACGTATACCGTAAGAACCGGTCCGAATATTTCTTCACACATGGTCACGTAGCCTGGGTCCTTTGTTTCAATGACGGTCGGACTGATAAAGTAACCTTCGGTTTTATCGTAGGTGCCGCCGGCCCAGATGTCCTGGTCCGCTTTCGCGCGATCTATATAGGAAGCGATCTTATCAAAACTTTTTTCATCGATCACCGCATTGATGAAATTGGAGAAATCCTCCACCGTTCCCATGCGGAAACTTTTCATATCGGCCTGCATCTTTGATTTTACTGCTTCCGCAATATTGGAAGGGATGTAGGCGCGCGATGCAGCAGAACATTTCTGTCCCTGGAATTCAAACGCACCACGAAGCAACGCGGTGGCAACCACGGCCGGATCGGCCGAACGGTGGGCAACTACAAAATCCTTACCACCCGTTTCGCCAACAATCCTTGGATAAGTGCGGTACTTCGACATGTTTTTTCCAATGGTATCCCACATGGTATTGAACACTCCTGTGGACCCGGTGAAATGCACGCCCGCAAAGTCGCGATGGGAGAAACAGACTTTTCCAAGTGATGGGCCATCGACATAGATCAGGTTGATCACACCATCGGGAAGACCTGCCTCTTTCATGATCCGCATAAACATCTGTGCACTATAAACCTGGGTATTGGCTGGCTTCCATACCACCACGTTACCACAGAG
>SDZZ01000429.1 GCA_004173255.1 Chitinophagaceae bacterium
ACCTCTCAAAAAAACAAAGGAGTTTGACATGCCGGATGAATTGAAAAAAGTGCTGGAAAAAAAGCCGGAATTAAAATCGGCCTTTGAAAAACTGACGCCGGGTCGGCAGCGGGCATACCTGCTTTATTTTTCGGCAGCAAAACAATCTGTTACCAGGGAAGCACGAATACAAAAGGCGACTCCGCAGATCATGGCCGGCAAAGGGCTGAATGACCTGTGAGGGAGGCAGACGCTCGCGCCGTTCCTTAGATTTTACGATAGTTAACCGCCAGTGCCGGAATGCCCGTCTTCCGGATTCAGTTTTAAAACAGTCCTTAGCTGGGCCATGTGCTGTTCGAGTTCACCGAGCCGCATATCGAGTGTGCCGGTGGAGAAAACCTGTCCTTTTCTCCTGGACTCCTGCGCCTTCATTTTCATCAGCAGGTTTTTCTTTTCCTCCATCATCCGGAGCGAACTCCACAATGCCAGTTCCAGTTTGCCGTTCTGATGTTCATCCAGATCGGGCATCGTAAAGGAATGCCCGGTGTAGCAGCGATAGCGTTCAATACCTCCGTCACGGATTTCCCAGAGGATGCCCCCGCAATCCGGACACGTTAAATCAGACTGCATTCCCAGTTTTTTCACATCTTCAACAGTCGTTGCATTTTTTTCCGACAAACGCGCTTCCTGGAAAACACCTTCAGGAATGGGAAGCCGCTCCCTTGGCTCCTGCCGGAGGTCAGCCAGTGCCCGTCCGATTTCACGGACAGGCAATACCCGATCCACCCTCAGGGCATCCAGTACCGATTGTGGCATATCGCGGTATTCCGCTTCATCAGGTGACTGTACAATAGTTGCTCCGCCCCAAGCCTGGATGGCCGCCATTCCTGAAGTACCATCACGCAGCAATCCGCTCAGGATGATCCCGGTCGTCTTTTCCCGGTACCCGACAGCCGCTGACCGGAATGCCACATCAATGGCCGGGCGCCATCCATTTTCCGTAGCACCGTGCGAAAGGCTGATCAGCCCGGGTTTCACCAGTACGTGGTAGTCCGGTATGGCAATAATGATCTCACCACCCGCCAGTAGCTTTCCATCTTCCGCCAGGCTGCAGGGGATGGATGTGCACCTGCTGATGCGATGCACCAGGTACTCCCCGCTCTGTTCACTTGAAAGATGAGGGACAAAGATGTAAGCTGTTGACCGATCGGCCTCCAGGTTGGCCACCAGTTCGCAGAACGTATTCAGTCCTCCAGCGGAGGCACCAATCATTACAATATTTGTAACGGTCTTTACATGGTCAGTTTCTGTTTTTTCCATCATAGGTTATGTTGCCCGTATAGCCGGACGGTTATTCACGTTACATTGTTGCCGTCCCGATCCACATCATTGACTTTTTTCCACAAACAATTGTTTAATTGCGGGGGAGGTCCGTATACAGAAGGCAGCGAAACAATTACTGAGTTTATAAAACAAAATCTGTGCAGAACGTGACAACTTTCCGATCTATCCGGTTGGGTCACACTGCCGGAACGTACCCGATCGACGTAAAAAAAATGAAGTTTAAAACAAATGAATCTGGCGTTTTAAACAAAACGCCCCGTTGTCATCGTTTCTACTTTTGTGTCCTAAACAAATAAAAGAAACATGAAAGACAATTACAACGGAATACTCCAGCAACCTCTCGGTTCCGGCTATGGTACAGGGACTACTGCAGCAGAAATACTGCGCAACACGAACCTCACCGGCAAAAACATAGTGGTGACGGGAGGGTACGCAGGTATCGGATTGGAAACGGTCAGAACTTTTGTAAGCGCAGGAGCGAAGGTAACGGTACCGGCAAGGGACGTGCGCAAGGCGACTGCCAACCTGAAGGGACTTATAAATGTAACAGTGGAACCCATGGACCTGATGGACCAACAATCCATCCACGACTTCGCCGTCCGTTTTCTTGCCGGTCACAACCACCTGGACATACTGGTCAACAATGCCGGCATCATGTGGGTGCCTCTCCACCGGGATGCAGCGGGTAATGAGTCGCAGCTATCGACCAATCATCTCGGCCATTTCCTGCTTACGGCAAGATTGTGGCCTGCTTTAATAAATGCCGGCAACGCGCGCGTGGTAACTGTTTCATCGTTTGGCCACCAGATCGCACCGTTCAACTTCGACGATCCAAACTTCATTACCCGCGAATATGAAACGCTGCAGGGTTATGGTCAGTCCAAAACAGCCAACAACCTGTTCACTGTCGAACTGGATCATCGTGGAAAAACCGCCGGTGTCAGGGCGTTTTCGGTACATCCCGGGTCAGTAAATGGCACCGACCTTGGCCGGGTAGCGCCGGTTGAACTGTTCCGGCAGATGGGAACACACGACAACGATGGAAACCTGAAACCGGAAGTTGCCGCATCACTTAAAACAATAGAACAGGGCGCGGCCACCTCGGTATGGTGCGCAACAAGTCCGCTGCTGGAAAAAATTGGTGGTGTTTACTGCGAAAACTGTGATGTTGCCCAATTGGATAACGGTAATATCAACCACGATTTTTCCAATCCGGCAACACTCCGCGGTGTAAAACCATATTCCCTTGATGCAGGCAATGCACAACGTTTGTGGGCTCTTTCGGAGAACCTGACGGGCGTTTCATTTCCGGCTAAATAACTATCTTTCTCACCTGTTATGGATTTCAAGACAATTTATATCAACCCTTCCATCAAGTTATCTGTTTACACCGGCAAACCGTATAAAACCGAAGTGATGTTTGAGCATCATATCCTGGTCTGGTTTATCTCCGGTGAAACAACCATTATCCAGTCCGACGGAAAATATACCTTCCACGCAGGTGATGTTTTCCTGATACCGCGGAATAAAATGACTACCGTCATCAACAGCACTTTCCATGAACAGGCGCACCAGGCAGTGGCTATGTATCTGACAAGGGAAACGCTGAAAGATTTTTACTCCAGGCATGAACCGGTTCGCCGCAGCAACCCACTGGACCAGGTGTATAAATTTTCCAGGCATCCGTTACTGGAAAGTTGCCTTGCATCCCTCATCCCCTATTTTGACCTGGGGCAGGAACTGCCACCCGAAATAGCCGCGATAAAAATGGAAGAGGCGATCAGCATACTGAGGGCAACGGATAAAGCAGTGGATGGGCTATTGTCCAATTTTGAAGAACCAGGAAAAATAGACCTGACCGATTTTATGGAGCGGCATTATATGTTCAACATGCCACTCGGCCGGTTCGGATACCTTACCGGCAGGAGCCTGTCCACCTTCCGGAGAGACTTTGAAAAACAATTCAACACCACCCCGCAAAAATGGCTGACAGAAAAACGTCTTCGCCTGGCCCATTACCACCTGAAAGAAAAGAGACGGACACCAGGCGATATTTACCTTGAAGTGGGATTTGAAAACTTCTCCCATTTTTCAACCGCTTTCAGGAAACAGTTTGGTTACTCGCCGGGCAGCCTGGGTGGTGACCGGTAAGTTTGTCCGGCGGATGGAAGGGATTCTTCAACGACAGGTAATGGGGTCAGCAGCCATGCCCACCACATGTATATAACAAAAAAGGTCGCTGGTATTATCCTACGACCTTTCTGTTTTTTCGTGATCCCGTATATTATTCCTTTCTTAACTTCTCCGTAATTACAACCGATCCCGCTTTTATGCGAACAAAATAAATTCCTGACGGTAGTTCGCTTCCCTGGAGATAAAACGTATTGTCCCCTGCAGTTGCTGATACATTGGCCTTCTTAACAACCCGGCCACTGACATCTATCAGTTCAATACTGACTTTTTCAGCAGATGCTGCCCGGTAACGGAGGCTTAATCTGCCTGCAAAAGGATTTGGCGCCAGGCTGATAAGTCCCGGACCAGTAGTAA
>SDZZ01000430.1 GCA_004173255.1 Chitinophagaceae bacterium
GGAAGTAACCGCCATACTTGACCATTGTGAAACGGGAATGTTTACGAGTGTATCGAGGGAAGACGACCAGGTGGCCTGGCTGAACCGTACCCGTCAGGTGCTGGAGGAAATCCAGGGTCCGGTTATAACCCACAGCTGATAGGGCTGATTACTCCTGACTATTTATAACCCACTCCTGGCAGTGCTGATTCTTGCTGAGTATTTGTAACCCTCACGAGACAATGCTGATTACTCCGAGTATTTGTAACCCACGCCGCGTACGGAATGGAAGTATTTCGGATTGCGGCTATCGTGTTCAAAATACTTGCGGAAGTTGAGAATAAAATTATCGATGGTGCGGGTAGTGGGGTAAACGTTATAACCCCATACCGCCTGCAGGATCTTTTCCCTTGGCACCACTTCGTTTTTGTTTTCGATGAGCAGTTTCAGCAGCATGGTTTCTTTTTTACTCAGCTGGATTTTGCCGTTCGATTGGGTGGTGGCTTCCTGGGCCTTGAAGTCGATGATATTGTTGCCGAAGGTATAACTGTTGCCTACCGTGGAGCGATCCTGCAATTTTTTGTTCTTGTCAATCAGTTTATGTACACGGAGCAGCAGTTCTTCCAGGTTAAACGGTTTGGTGAGATAATCATCCGCCCCTTTTTTCAATCCCAGTACACGATCGGCGCTGCTGTTTTTTGCGCTCAGGATGAGGATTGGCATCTCGTTGTTGCTGATGCGGATTGTTTCCGCCACACTGATGCCATCCATTTCCGGAAGCATCACATCGAGGATCAGTAAATCAAAATATTCATTCGCCACGGCCTTCAGTGCAGCCGCGCCGTCATATGCAGAAGTAACATCGTATCCTTCCAGCTCGAGGTTCAGCTTGAGGGCTTCATGAAGGTTCTCTTCATCTTCCACCAGCAGGATCGAAATTTTCTTTTTATCATTCATGTTTCAGAGGTAAAAAATCACCGCAAAAGTACTGCCGTGCGGAGTATTGTTTGTCACCAAAATGTCCGCATTGTGGTCGTCAGCGATCTTGCGGCAAAGATAGAGCCCAAGCCCTGTTCCCTGTGTTTTTCGGGTACTTTCATTACCCACCCGGTAAAACTTATCGAAGATCTTTTCCTTTTCATCATCGGGTATACCGGCCCCGTTATCGCGGATTTCAAGTCGCAGTTGTTTGCTCGACCTGGCCAGGCTGGCAGCAATGACCGTTTCCTTGGGTGAATACTTGATGGCATTTTCCAGCAGGTTGTTGATCAGCATCTGGATCAGGAGCGGGTCGGCTTTCAGATCGGCATCGATTTCTATCTGGTCGGTAAACACGCGGTCGGGAAAGCGTTTGCGGAAATCGTTGATGCTGTCGCGCAGCAGGTCGGACAGGTCTATTTCTTCGCGGTTAAAAGAATAACCACCACCTTCCAGTTGCGAGGCCACCAGTATATTATTGGTCAGGAACGTGAGTCTTGCCGTTTCTTCCAGCGTCATGCGGATGAGCTTTTTCTGCTTGTCCGGTTCGAGGTTATGTTTCTGCAGCGTTTCGAGGTTGAGCCGTGCTACGGCAATGGGCGTCTTCAGTTCATGCGTAACGGCCATCATAAAATTCTGTTGTTGCTGCTGCAGCCTGAACTGGCGGCGAACGGACCGGTACACGAAGGTGGCGCCGATGAGGATCAGGATCAGGAACACGCTTCCTTCGAGCGCATACTTGAGTCGGTTGCGGCGGTACTCATCGAGGATCTGCGCCCCGGCAGCTTCATAGGCCGACGATTGGGTGTACGGACCGATGGATGCCTGCAACTGGATCTCCTTGAAGTTGCGCATACTGTCGTTCTGCCGTTCAAGGGAAATAAACCACCAGATCAGCGCGACCACGATATAGGTCAGCAGCAGCCAGTAGATGCCGGTTGCCCGGCGAAGTTTCTTTTTGGTGGGGTCGGCCATCAGGGTTTCAGTTTCTCCACCCGGATGCCAACATCAAGCACGTTTTTAAGTGGGTTCTCGCGCATGATCTGTTCGAGGGTGAAATGATAGGTGCCCGGCTTGAAATTCTGTTCGGCCAGCAATGCCCGGTGTTCGTAGATATCATCCATGCCTTTTCCCAGCCAGCCCTTATCGTTATTACCCAGTTCCAGTTCGCGCTGGATTTTCTGTGCGGTGTCCTGGCCCGGCCCCTTGATGTACAGGTTCACGTAGATATTATTAAAGCTGTACCGGTCGGTGTGCCGCAACACCATAAAAACACGGTAGGCCGGAACGCTGTCTTTGATTTCGAAATCAAAACCGGGCCTGAACTTGTTTTCCCAGGCATGATCCGGAACGCTGACCGATTTCTCGTAGAGGTCAACCGTAGTGCAGGAAAATGCTGCGACTACCAGCAGCAATATCACATAAAGAAACGACGACCGTTTTTTCAAGAGGGGGTGTTTTTACAAAAATAAGCGAAGTGGAGGATCAAAGAACATTCAGCACCTGCTCCTTGGCTTTTTCCAGTTCGTCCTTCATCATCACCACTGCCTTCTGGATGGTGGAGTCATACGCTTTGGAACCTGTCGTATTGATCTCCCTTCCGATTTCCTGCAGGATGAAGGAAAGTTTTTTCCCTTTCGATTCGTCCGCATCACCGAGTAAGGAACGGAAGTAGTCGCAATGGTTTTTAAGACGTACCTGTTCTTCGGTAATATCGATTTTCTCAATATAATAAACCAGCTCCTGTTCGAGGCGGTTGCCGTCGTAATTTTCCTTGCCTACATTTTCTTCCAGCAACCGGGTGATGCCCTCGCGGATTTTCTGTTTGCGAAGAGGTTCCAGTTTGATTACTTCCTGCTGTTGTTCTTCGATATGGGTAATGCGGGTGATCAGTTCCTGTTCCAGTACACTGCCTTCGTTCAGGCGATGGGCGTTGAGGTTGCCGATCGCTTTCAGCAGGATCTGTTGCAGGTCTTTCCATTCCTGGTCCGACAGTGTTTCACTGCTCGGGGTGATCACCTCCGGAAGTTTAACCAGGGTGCTCAGGATATGGGATGGATCCAGGCCCAGTTGCTTGGACAGTTCTGCCAGCGGCTGGTAGTAGGCCTTTGCAAGATCAGTATTTATGGTAACGGGTTTGGCGCTGCCGGTTTCTTTCAGGCTGATCATACAGTCAACGCTGCCGCGCACCAGCTTTTCGGAAAGCATACGGCGGATGTCAAATTCAAAAGGCTTCAGGATGGCCGGCATTTTTAACTGGAGCTCGAACTGTTTTCCGTTAAGGGATTTTATATCGATGAGGAAGGTCTTATCGCCTACGTTCTGTTCCGATCTTCCAAAGCCCGTCATTGATTTCAACATGTACACTGTATTTGATTATTATAAAGGTATCTGAATTATTGTGAATGCCCGGTTTGTGTTTGGATGATGCAGTGGCGACGGTAACGTTAACAAGGAATGCCTGCCGGTCGGGATTGATAAAACTAAAAATCCCCTCGAAGAATCGAAGGGATCATTATAATGGATGGGTTAGTAAGTACAGGGAAATAAATTTCCCTACACAATATTAAATATAATTTCCGCTAACCAAAAAAAAATTATAAAGAATTTTATTCACATTTTATTCGCCTTGTGGATAAGGCCAGGTTTGAACGATCATGGATTTCATTGCCGCATGCCTGGCTGGCTTGCAGCTTCAAGTGACAGTTCAGCGCGACGCGGCGATGTTTTTTATACGCATGCACAAACGAACGCAACGAGGCAGTCATATGTATAGCCGGATACTGTTTGATTACACAAGATAATGCTGGTCGGCTGTAAGCATGGCTGGTAAAGGTTTGTGCGACGTTTGTAAATTATAATTGAATGCAGTTGCTTTATATTTCGCGGATCATTTA
>SDZZ01000431.1 GCA_004173255.1 Chitinophagaceae bacterium
TATGCATTTGATTTCTGCCTGCATGATCTTGCCGGCGTGATCCTGAAAAAACCGGTCTATGAGCTGATCGGCGGATCAAAGGATCCGATTGTTACCAACTGTTATTCTGGTATGATCTACTTCGACGAAATGGAACCGGAAAGTAACCCGTCCGGTTATAATAAAATCCTGGAGAACTGCCGGTATGATGTGGAACATGGCTACCGGCAACTGAAAGTAAAAATTGGCCGCGGTGGAAAATGGATGTCAAAAGATGCCGGGCTTAAAGCCGATATCGAGGTGGTAAAAATGATCCATAAAAACTTTCCGGGCATCGGGATCCTGGTGGATGGCAACGATGCATTCACGGCAGATTATTTCATTGAATTCCTCAAAGGCATCGACAATGTGCCATTGTTCTGGATTGAAGAGCCGTTCCGCGAAACACGGGCAGACTGGACCAAACTGAAAGACTGGGCCAGGGCTAATGGCCGTCGCAACACGCTGATGGCCGATGGAGAGGCTAACCCCGACCTGCCGCTCGCTCTGGAACTGGGGCGCGACCAGATTCTCGATGTGTATCTCGACGACATTTCGGGTTATGGATTTACCCGCTGGCGCAAACTGGCCCCGCAACTGAAACAGATCGGCATGATGGCTTCACCACATGCCTGGGGCGACACCATCAAATCCTTTTATATCACCCACTACACCGGGGCATTCGGGAACACGCCAACCATCGAAGGCGTCACCTGCTTTTCCGATGAAGTGGACTACAGTTCGTATAAACTAGACAAAGGCCGCCTCACACCTTCCCCCCTGCCCGGGTTCGGCATGAAGCTGACCGGGAAAGGATAGATCGGCCACATTGCTGTAGCACCGGCCGCATATGCAGTTATTCAAGGCGGGGTTACCCGTCACGGCCAGGAGCACCTGTAAAAGTCCGGGAACGATCCCGGTACCGGGCTGGCCGGAAAGCAGACCGGATAGTACACAGATCGGTTAAAATAATATAGATGCAAAAGGCTCGTTCGGTTTATATTTAACCCACAAATGTTTGCCATATCATGAAACGAAGAAATTTCCTGCTCGATGCCTCGACACTGATCGCCGGTGCAGCTGTAACCAGTGCGCTTCCTTCCGATCTGTTTTCCCGCACTGCAACCGTGGGTGGACTCAAAGAAAAAATCAACGTAGCTGCTATCGGTATCAAAGGCATGGGATGGAGTGACCTTACGGCCATGATGAAACATCCGGATGTACGTTGCGTAGCCCTTTGCGATGTCGACAACAATGTACTGCAACAACGGAAAGACGAACTGGCCAAAGCCGGTACCGAAGTAAAAACATACAGCGACTATAAACAGGTGCTGGCCGATAAAAACGTAGATGCCGTTATCATCGGCACGCCCGATCACTGGCACTGCCTCATTATGGCTGAAGCCTGTGCGGCAGGAAAAGACGTATATGTAGAAAAGCCGGTGGGCAATTCAATCCGTGAATGCGCCGTGATGCTTGCCGCGCAGAAGAAATACAAACGCGTGGTTCAGGTGGGACAATGGCAACGCAGCCAGAAACATTTTGCAGACGCCGTTGCATTTGTCCATTCAGGTAAACTGGGACAGGTACGCCTGGTTAAAACATGGGCCTACATGGGATGGATGAACTCAATACCAAAACAACCCGACGGACAGCCGCCTGCCGGCGTCGATTACAAGGCCTGGCTTGGCCCGGCTCCAACCCGGCCCTTTAATCCAAACCGTTTCCACTTTAATTTCCGCTGGTACTGGGACTACGCAGGTGGACTGATGACCGACTGGGGAGTTCACCTCATCGATTATGCACTACTCGGTATGAAAGCCGGAAATCCAAAGAGCATCATGGCTTCCGGCGGAAAGTTTGCCTACCCCGATGATGCGGCGGAAACGCCGGATACACTCACCACCGTTTACGAGTTTGACGGTTTCAACCTGCAGTGGGAACATGCACAGGGAATCAACAACGGCCCCTACAACCGCGACCATGGCATTGCATTTATTGGAAATAACGGCACCCTGGTACTGGACCGGGGCGGGTGGGAAGTTATTCCAGAGGTTAAAAATAAAAAACCACTGATGGAAGCAGTTGCGCTGCAGCCGCGGGTTGACGACGGACTGGTACTGCATACTGCCAATTTTATTGACGTCATAAAATCCGGCAGTATGGATAAGCTCAAGGCTCCCATTGAGGCAGGTGTCCATGTAGCCACCGTTGCACAGATGGGTAATATTGCATTCCGGACGGGCAAGAAAGTTTTCTGGGATGCGGGAAAAAATAAATTCACCGACGAAGACGCAAACAAATTGCTGCAGGCGGGTTATCACAATGGCTACAAGTTGCCGGTTGTCTGATCCCCGCTTTTGAAAGGCGACAGAACTTCGGTGTCCTGTATGAACGGATACCGTGAGAAGCAATTCAGGCCTGTCTCAGTTTCGAGAGTGACCTTGCCATACCATTTAACTGATGGCAGGTTTCAACGGGTTTGTGCGACCAGTTTCCGCTTGAGATATCGTCTCATTGGTTCATCGACCCATTTCAACACCACATACGAGAGCGCCGTG
Source organism: Chitinophagaceae bacterium (assembly GCA_004173255.1). Lineage (GTDB taxonomy): Bacteria > Bacteroidota > Bacteroidia > Chitinophagales > Chitinophagaceae > JBEVJC01. The sequence continues at coordinate 2,580 of SDZZ01000431.1, forward strand.
AGCAGGATAGTAGCGACAGCCATCACCACCGTCATTTCCCCGATGCCGGGTTTATTTCTTTCGACATAACTGAAAAACACCCACACAAACGGGTAATGGATCATATACAACGGGTAGGAAATTTCGCCGAGGAACTGGCAGGCTTTTTTCACCAGCCCGTGAGCGGCAGTGCCTGCGCCAAGTGCAACCAGCAGCGGGCAAAGAACCAGTACGATGGTAGGATCGATGTACCTGTTGGGTCCTGCAGAAAAAGGAATAAGGAACATCAGCATCAGCAGTAGTGCCAAAATCCAAAAGCCGATATTGGATCGGATTACCCACTTTAACCGGAACACCAGCACGCCCGCCATAAAGGCAAAGGCAACGCGCGGTATGCCACCGCGGAAGGTATCCCCTCCCCAGCCGATGCTGAGGTTGCCTAGTCTCCACGATTCAATATAGAGCCAGACGGCGGACAGGATTACCAACAGCCACAGCATCCACTTCTGAACACGGATGAGGACCAGGGCATAAAAAACATTCGCAATATATTCCCAGAACAGCGACCAGGTAGGCGGGTTCAGGTGAAAGAGATTGGAGTACCGCTCGGTCACAATCGGGTATGGCACCATCAGTGCCGAGGAGCCAAAAAGTAACCCCAGCTGTGATGAGTACTTCCGCCAGATATCGCTGAAGGGATCGAGCAAAAAGACAATCAGTCCAACCACTGCCATAAACACTACCAGCGGGTGAAGCCGGATCAGCCTGAGTTTGATAAAATTCCACACACCCAGTTGCGGCAGGCGGCCATCATAGGCATAGGCTACCACGAAGCCGGAAAGGCAAAAGAAGAAGTCGACAGCCAGATAGGCGTGGGCGATAAAATTGTCGTGGTAGTCCGGTACCGCGATCTCCATAAAATGGAACACGACCACAGAAATGGCCGCAATACCGCGCAGGCCATCCAATACTTCAAAATGTTGCCGGGTACGAAGCAGGTCGTTCGGTGGATTCATAGGGTAAATGTAAGGAACAACGCGGAAGGTTGTACGCTAACAGGGTGACTGATCTATTACCTGGTGCCGAACTGGTTGTCTTTATGTATTCACAAATTAAAGCGGGCATTCAGACAGCGAGGTACCCTGATTGAGGTATTTTTTTCCTTGGCTTCCGGGTTCTCAAATAAATCCCTTCTATTTGGAGATGGAAAAGAAATTGGGTTTGTTTCTGACACTGGCTTTTTTGGCGGGTAATGTGTATTCCCAATCGATCGTGAATGCGTCCTTTGAAACGGGC
>SDZZ01000432.1 GCA_004173255.1 Chitinophagaceae bacterium
CAGTACAAATATATAAGCCGGCCGGTACAGGGTCATGAAGCTGTCGATGGCTGGTTCGGTAAGACCTGAAAGCCGGCGAACCAGTCCTTTGCTGAACCGGTGTTCGACAAATTTGTCCTGTTCCTGTTCCACCAGTCTTCGCTGGAAGGAGCGCATGCTTCGGATTTTTTTGAAATTGAATGCGTCGATGATCTGTTCAAGATCAAAGCCTGCTGCCTGTCCATAAGATGGGCGAACCGCGTGCAGTCCGGGCTTTTCGTAATTAAACACCCGGGCGTATTCTTCCCGGTTGGCAATGGAGTCCTGTTTATAGTTGCGTTGCCGGATGCGTACTTCTTTGAGGATGGGCACATTTACATTCAGTGAAATATCGAATGCGAAGGTGTTCTGGATTTTGAGGACCGGGAATTTCACCGTTGGCTTATTCAGGTAACTGAACCAGATAGAATCTTTTTCACCCACGGTGATTTCGTAGTGTCCGTCCGCATTGGTGATGGTGCCGTTGCCGTTGCTGGAGATTACACTCACCAGTTCGATCGGGTAATTGCGGGTGCTGTCATACACCGTCCCTTTGATTTTGTACTGCGCCATAACCCGGCCGCTGCCAAGGAGGCAAAGGATCAGCAGCAGCGGTGTGGTATAAACCGGACGTTTCAGCAATACGGGTTATTTGAGCCGGCAAGTAACGAAACAATCTGCAAATTAAACGTGAAGGTTGACGCCAGCACGGGGCTTATCATTTTTTAATCAGTGCGTTGTAAACCAGTTGCTGGAATTTTACGTGGATCTCGCGGTGTGAGTTGGGAAACTGGTTCAGGTAAAATACTCCAACGATGCCGGTGGAGGGGTCGACCCAGTAGGTGGTGCTGAAAAAACCGCCCCATCCATAGGATCCTGCTGGCAGCGGGCTGCTGGCCTGCGATTCTTTGGTAGCAATGCTGAAACCCAACCCGAACCTCGATTCGCCAAACGGGATACCCGGGATCTGGTCGGTCGACATCATGGCCACCGATTCCGGTTTCAGGATGCGTTTGCCATTGTAGGTCCCTTTGTTCAGCAGCATCTGCAGAAAAACTGCGTAATCGTACACAGTAGACGAAAGTCCGCCCCCGCCTGAAAAATAAGTGCCCTTGCTGGCGGGATAATTATTATTGAACATGCCGTTCAGTTCAGTGGTATCCATGGCGGCCAGCACGTGGCCTGTGGTGTCTTCTGTGGCCAGTGCAACCAGCCGGTTGTATTTATTTTCAGGCAGGTAAAACCAGGTATCGGTCATGCCGAGCGGGGTGAATATTTTCCGGAGGAAAAATTGGTCGAGCGGCATTCCGCCAATTACTTCGATCAGGTACCCGAGCAGGTCCATGTTGAGCCCGTATGTCCATTTTTCCCCGGGCTGGTGAAGCAGTGGCATTTTTCCAAGCAGTCGCATCTTATCAGCCAGCGATGTGTTGACCACACCGAGGCCTCCGGGGATTCCATTTTTTGCATAAATCGCCACGGCTGCATCGCTTCCGATCTGCGCATAATCAATGCCCGAGGTGTGGGTCATCAGGTCGCGGATGGTGATATCCCGTTTAACCGGAACGGTAGTGTAGGTGGTGTCTGCGGCATGGAAACTGTCGAGCACCACCTGGTTTTTAAACTCTGCAATATATTTTGAAATGGGATCGTCCAGTTTCAGTTTGCCTTCGTCCATCAGGATCATGATGGCCACGCAGGTGATGGCTTTTGTCTGTGAGGCAATGCGGAAAATCTCATCGCGTTTCATCCGCTCTTTTGTCTTCAGGTTTTCTACCCCGATGCCTTTGTAGTAAACGATTTTGCCGTCTTTGGCTATAAGGGCGGTTGCGCCTTCGATATAATTGCTGTCAATGTATACCTGTACCAAACTGTCGATGCCTTTCAGCCGGGCCGATGAAAAGCCTGCCGATTCGGGTGAGGTTTCCTTCAGGGCTGACTGGCTGCAGGCAGATGTGATGGTGAGGGTTGCGGCCAGCAGAACAGGCAGCACCTGCTGCGAAAAGAATTTCCGGAAGCAAAACATGGTTAATGGTTGTTGGTGATTAGGACAACCAAAATACGGATTACAGCGTGCCCAGCAAATTTTCTATCACCACCGGGAAATGGGCGTGTTCGAGCGCATGTATTTTTTTTGCAAGGGTTTGCGGCGTATCAAAGGGCTGGATGGGAGTGGTAGCCTGGAAAATGACCGCACCGTTGTCGTATTGTTCGTCCACGTAATGGATGGTAATGCCGCTTTGTTTGTCTTTTGCCGAGATCACCGCTTCGTGCACAAAGTTTCCGTACATGCCTTTGCCGCCATAAAGCGGGAGGAGGGCGGGGTGGATATTAATGATGAGCCGTGGCCAGGCCTGCACCAGTGCCGATGGGATTTTCCACAGGAAACCGGCCAGCACAATAAAGTCGATGCCCGCTGCTTTCAGTTCGTCTACATACGCATTGCCGCGGAAAAATTTTTCTTTTTCGATCAGGATGGTGGGAATGTGTTCATGTTGGGCAATGTCCAGGATGCCCGCCCCTGGCTTGTTACAGACGATCAGTGCAATTTTTACGGACTCGTTGTTGCGGAAGTGGTCAATGATTTTCTGCGCATTGCTGCCTGCGCCGCTGGCGAAGATGGCCACTTTACGGGCGGAAGGTTTTTCATCCGGAAGTGGTCGCAGCAGTTTCATGCGAACCGCAATTTTGCGCAGGTAACTGGTAAAGAAGCGGAACTGACCGAAGAAAATGCTGACAAGGAGCACGGCCAGCGGCCAGAGGAGCGTCACCAGTACAATGTAGAGGATAACCCAGAGCGCATTCTTTTCGATGGGAACCAGGTTCATCAGCTTTTTTCCGACGTAACCGGTCAGGCTTCCGCCGATGGCGAAGGTGCAGATGATGAGCAGCAGTTGCAGTCCGCCGACTTTCCATTTATGTTGTAATCGGTCGAGCATAATTGAATCCGGTAAGGGGCACGTAATAATCTGGTTTGATGGTCAGTTTATGGTAACAAAGGCCATTTGTTCAAGAGGCGCTGCAAAAGTCAGGAAAAAACCTCCACGAAATGCTTTCATTTTGTGGATGACGGGGTTATGCACCACTTGACGGATTTATGACAAAGGAAAATCGCCTCATCCAAAAAACCTTCATAAATCCGCTGAAATGCAAGCTGGTAGGGGCTTAAAAATTTTTCCGATCTGTTGGCATTTTGTTAAGTTCGTGGCTTATTTTTGCAGCCGGTTAGAGCTATTTATCCACATTTTTCAGATCAATCGGCACTATGATTCCTTCAAAACCAATGGCCAAGAAAATATTCCTGCTTACGTGCGTCCTGGCTGTTTTCTCCATTATAAATGTATCCGCTCAGGATGGTAAAGCGTTATTTCAGGCAAATTGCGCCAGCTGTCATAATCCATTTAAGGATGGTACCGGTCCGGCGTTGAAAGGACTGGAGAGCAGGCATAAGTGGGCGGACCATAAGGAACTGCTGAAATGGGTGAACAACCCTGCAGGTTACATGGCCGGGGATGCGTACACCCAGGGTCTGAAAGCCAGGTTTGGTTCGATGATGACTGCGTTTCCGCAGTTTGGAATCAAGGAAATTGATGCGATCGTCGCTTATATCAATACGGTGCCTGATCCATCCACCAAAACACCTGGTGACACCGGAACCCAGGGCGCCCCCTCTAACCAGAACGCTGTTATCTTTGGTATTATCTCCCTGATCCTCGCCATCATTGCGCTGATCCTCATGGGGATCAACAGCAACCTCAAAAAATTATCGGACGATGCGGAAGGTATCGAGCGTCCTGAGCCGATCCCTTTCTACCGTAATAAAGTTTATAT
>SDZZ01000433.1 GCA_004173255.1 Chitinophagaceae bacterium
CAGCAGCTCCGCTGTTTGGTTGGCTTGACCGTATCGGTAAAGGAGAACCCTGTCATCTCTTCGTCGCCGGGTTGCTCTTCCATTTTTGTATAATCCAGGCTTCGACCGTCAACCCTTGGTGGTGTTCCGGTTTTCAAGCGGTCGCTTTCAAATCCTAAGGCCACCAGTTGTTCTGTTATCCCTGTTGCTGCCTTTTCCGCTGCACGCCCACCGCCGAAATTTTTTTCGCCAATGTGGATGATACCATTCAGAAAGGTGCCGTTGGTCAGTACAACCGCTTTTGCCCTGATCTCATGCCCGAGGCCGGTGACTACACCCTGTGCTCTTCCATCCCTGATCACAAGTCCCTTCACCATGTCCTGGTAAAAGTCCACGTTTGGGGTATTTTCCAGCATCTCCCGCCATTTTGTTGCAAACATCATCCGGTCGCTTTGCGCCCTTGGACTCCACATGGCGGGTCCCTTTGACCGGTTCAACATCCTGAACTGGATCATTGATTCATCAGTCACAATTCCTGAATAGCCGCCCATGGCGTCTATCTCGCGCACAATCTGGCCTTTGGCAATACCACCCATCGCCGGGTTGCAACTCATCTGGGCAATAGTCTGCATGTTCATCGTCACAAGCAGGACTTTAGACCCGAGATTAGCCGCGGAAGCGGCGGCCTCACAGCCGGCGTGCCCGGCACCCACAACAATTACATCATATTCTGGAAACATGGCCGCAAAGGTATACAAATTCGCGGGGATGGAGTCGGAGGAACATCCCCTTCTGTGCTCTTGCAAGTGGACGTAGGATTGCCGTTGCTAGCGCTCTCGCTTTGAGTAGATCTCCAACCGACTTTGTTCCACGTGGAACAAATTGGGTGACCCCTGATTCACGCGCATAATATTTTTTTGATCGAGCTTCGGTTCCTGACGCCAAACTTCCACTGTTTCACGTGGAACGTACGGAAGTGCGATATGATTCTGGAACCTTGGGAATTTCCCCCGCTGAGGGTTTAAGCATCCGAGACGGGTTTAACTCTACCGCGATGGACGCATCTCGTGGAATGGGTTGTGTTACCGGTTCGGGCTTTTCCTCTTGCAAACAGGTGGAGGAATTCTGGGACTGATGTTCCACGTGGAACAGCGCACAGAAGTGAAACTTCCGGGTGAAACGGCCAGCCAAAGACCGTAGAGGCCTTCTGCTGACTGGCGAAATTGTATACTGACACTTATATGAACCTACATAAACAGGTGAAGAGAATCGCCGTATCTGTCCAGAGGCCGATTGCTCGCATGATTGCGGGAATGCCTGCGGGCGGACTTCGTTATCCGAATGGTATAGCTCCAAACCGTGGTTAAATTCAAGTGGAGGTCTCCTTCACCGCCCATATCCAGTAACCTCGAGTCGGAACTACTGTCGACTATACCATTTTCACCCAATACCCTCGCCTCTCTTATAATTGTTGTCCAATTTTAGTGTAGAACCACCGGGCAGTGCTGCCGGAGTAAGATATACGTGAGCTTTTGAACAGCTAAAACCACGATGCAGTGTTGCCGGAGCACGACATACGTGTGCATTCTACAAACAGCAATTAAAAGCTAACAAGCTACTTATGACCAATCCGGCGTGAGCACTGGCCGATATGGAAACCGGAGTTCGGCGGGGGTCGCCAACGTTTATCGGAAGGAGGAATGGCTTAGGGAGCTGCTTACCGAGCTGGTTGTTCCTCCCCTTGACTAGCAGCGACGTCAAGCCAGCGGAGTTGGGCCGAGGGACTTACCTTATTGTAAAGCCTCGATTAGTAATCCCCGCCCGCTCCAGGTCTGAAAAATTTCGGCAGTTGATATAGCGCGATGACCGCGCACTGGACGGTGTTATCGGAAGATCGCAGTGAAGCTGACTACCGGTCTTTTGAGTGGATGATTTTGCGTTATCATCCGTTTAGGGATTATAATTTGTTGTAAAGTTTCAGGTAATAATCTTCCCTGCTCCTGATCTCCTTGATTTCGGCTTTTGATTTGTCCCGATAACCGCAGAGGTGAAGGGCTCCGTGGAAAATAACGCGGTGAAGTTCGGTTCCAATAGTTTGTCCCAATGTTTTTGCATTGTCTTTCACCCGGTCGATACTGATGTAGATCTCTGCTTCTACCGGTTCGTTCCTGCCGCTAAGCGGAAAAGTGATCACATCGGTGAGAAAGTCATGATTAAGATACTGACGGTTGATAATCAATAATTCCTCATCGGAACAAAAGATGTAATTGAGCTGTTTGAAAGGAACCTTCTCCTTCCGGAAGATGGAGATGATGAATTTGCGAAGACGGATCCGGTCTTTTAGTCGATACGGTTTCTCGAAAAAGAATTGTATAGGGTTATCAATCATATTTCAAAATTCGTAAACAAAGCAGGAAATACAATGCTAGTTTTGCGTCAATACAATAATAAATGAACAGGAAGCTGTCAGAACTGAAGCCAGGGGAAAAAGCGGTGATCAAGGAATTCGGTAGCGAGGAGATTTATCTCAAGCTGATGGAGATGGGTTGCCTGCCTGGGGAATCCATTGCAATTGAGCAGGTCGCTCCGCTCGGTGATCCTGTATCTGTACACGTTGCTGGGTACCGGCTAAGCCTGCGACTGGACGAAGCGGAACACATCATTGTTACTACAATAGATTGATTATCAATTTCTTAGATGAAAATCGGACTTTATTTCGGCTCGTTCAATCCTGTCCATATCGGTCACCTGATTATTGCTAATCACGTGCTGAACAGCACCCCGGTTGAGAAAGTATGGATGGTGGTTTCACCCCGGAACCCGTTTAAAAACAGCAATTCCCTCCTGAATGAATATGACCGGTTGCACCTGGTGCAGGTGGCCATCGGTGAAGACTTGCGAATCAAGGCATCGGATGTTGAGTTTAACCTTCCCAAACCGTCGTATACCAGTGTAACCCTCGCCCATCTTTCCGAAAAATACCCGGAGCACGAATTCATTCTCATCATCGGTGGGGACAGTTTGCAAAACCTCCACAAATGGAAGAATGCCGAAAGCATTATCAACAATTACCCGGTTTATGTTTATCCCCGCCCGGGATTTGAGGTTGCTGCACCCGCCGGGGCAGACATCAAAATTATCGATGCACCACTGCTGGAACTATCTGCAACCGGCATTCGCGAACTGATTCAACAGGGAAAATCGATCCGTTATATGGTGACAGATGGAGTGCGCGATGAAATTGAAAAAAGCGGATACTATAAATAGAACGGCAACCAGGTGCGGGTTCACCATTTACTGTCCTAACATGATGCCTCTCCGATTCGTCAAAATAAATATCCCAGCAGCAAACACCCGGCAACAATAACAGGCGACGGTAACTTCGTATAACATAGAAGCAGGAAGGTGCCGAGGATCACCGTAAGGTTGAGGGCGCTGATCGTTTTTGCTTCGAGAATAGAAATATCTTTCAGGATATAAAAGGTGGAGCCGATCATGATGCCGACCACTGCAGCATTGATCCCTTCGAGTGAACGATAAATTGCAGCGTACTTTTTCAGGTTATTCCAGATGGGAAAAAAGAAAAGGACCAGCAATGCACTGGGTAAAAAAATGGCAATGGACCCGATAAGTATGCCCACCACCTGCATACCGCCGCCCATATCTTTCAGTGCCATTCCACCGGTAAAGGCAGCTATCGAAAATACCGGCCCGGGAACAGCACGGACAATGCCCATGCCGGTCAGCATATCATCTTTATTCACCTGGATTACATCCGGATCTTTTTGTTTTACTGCTTCGGGACGGATGCTAAACTGTTCATACATAATCGGCATAAGCACCTGGCCCCCGCCAAACACCAGGCTTC
>SDZZ01000434.1 GCA_004173255.1 Chitinophagaceae bacterium
TGTACTGCATGTATCTGATAAACTTCCACTCGAAGGTGTGGCACCGCTACTGTGCGCTGGCATTACCACCTACTCCCCGCTCCGTCACTGGAACGTGGGTAAGGGATCGAAGGTAGCTGTGGTTGGACTTGGCGGGCTTGGACACATGGGAGTCAAGTTTGCAGTTTCATTCGGAGCGGAAGTGACCGTGCTCAGCACCTCGGCATCAAAAGAAGAAGATGCCCTTCGCCTGGGTGCACACCATTTTGCCGTTACAAAAAACAGGGATCAGATGAAGAAACTCCGCGGTAGTTTTGATTTCATCCTTAACACCGTCTCGGCCCAGCATGAGTACAACGACTACCTGTCCCTGCTGAACCTGAACGGCACCATGGTAGTGGTAGGTATTCCGCCAACACCATCTGTTGCACCTGCTTTCACACTCATCGGAAAACGCCGCTCACTTGCAGGGTCACTCATTGGCGGCATCAAAGAGACCCAGGAAATGCTGATCTACTGTGCAGAGAATGGGATAACGTCCGACGTGGAAGTAATCGATATCAAAGACATTAATACGGCCTACGAACGCATGCTCAAGAATGATGTCCGTTACCGTTTTGTGATCGACATAGCGTCGCTGAAAAAATAATTTCAATGGGGAAGCCGGAACAAATCGAGTACGTCCTTGTTATCTTCCTTTACCCTAAATACCAACCATGGAGAAAAGACAACTCGGAAGAACCTCGCTGCACACTGCACCCATTATTTTCGGGGGAAATATTTTCGGCTGGACGGTAGACGAAAAGAAATCGCTTGAACTGCTGGATGCCTTTACCGATAAAGGCTTCAACACCATCGATACAGCTGATGTATATTCCCGGTGGGTGCCCGGCAACAAAGGGGGTGAATCTGAACAGATCATCGGGAACTGGATGAGGAAAAAAAACAACCGCGAAAAGGTGATCATAGCCACAAAGGCAGGTGCCGATTTTGGCAACGGGCCCAACCTCACCGCGAAAAATATCATTGCATCCGCCGAAGCGTCCCTGGCCCGTTTGCAGACCGATCATATTGACCTCTACCAGTCACACTTCGATGATGGCACTACACCGGTTGAGGAAACCCTGGAAGCATATGCAAAGCTGATTGCAGCAGGAAAAGTGCTGTACATCGGAACGTCCAACATGTCGCCCGTCCGCATCACCGCCTCACTGGAAGCCAGCCGTAAACAATCATTACCCAGGTATGAAACCCTGCAGCCGCAATACAACCTGTACGACCGGGAAAAATTTGAAAAAGAATACCAGCAACTGGCAAAGGACCACGAACTGGGTGTGATTCCCTACTACTCACTGGCCAGCGGATTCCTGACGGGTAAATACCGCAGCGAAGCCGATTTCGGTAAAAGCCAGCGTGGTGGCGGTATCAAAAAATACCTGGACGATAAGGGTCACCGGATCCTGGCAGCATTGGATAAAGTAAGTGAAGCCCACCAGGCAACACCAGCGCAGGTTTCGTTGGCCTGGCTCATTGCACAGCCAACTATTACTGCAGCTATCGCGAGCGCAACCTCCCTCACCCAACTGGAAGATTTCAGCAAGGCAGTGGAGTTGAAACTGGATGAAAATGAAATGAACGAATTGACGAAGGCTGGATGAGGCCTTGTCATGGTGGAACCATCTGATGCTTGTCATGGTGGACCATCGATCCTTGTCATGGTGGAACCATCTGATCCCTGAGGGGAGGACGACTGGCTTGTCATGATCACAACAAAAAAATCAATATGAGTTTTCTTTTTTCAGAGCTTGAAATCAAATCGGTCCGTTTTAAAAACAGGATTGTTGTTTCGCCGATGTGCCAGTATTCATCGGTCGACGGATTCCTGACCGACTGGCACCTGGTGCACCTTGGAAGCCGCGCCATCGGCGGGGCAGCGCTGGTCATCCAGGAAGCAACAGCTGTTTCACCGGAGGGACGGATCAGTTATGGTGATGCAGGTATCTGGAAAGATGAACACATTCCCTTCCTTAAAAAAATAACTTCCTTTATTCATGAGCACGGTTCAGTCGCCGGTATCCAGCTTTCGCATGCCGGTCGCAAGGCAAGCACTGACTTTCCATGGAATGGTGGCGGCCAGTTGATCGCCGGTGAGAATAGCTGGTTGCCGGTGGCACCATCTGCCGTGCCTTTCAAAGAAGGTGATCGCCCGCCGCTTGCACTGGATGCAGAAGGTATCAAACAGGTAATCGGCGATTTCCGTGATGCCGCCAAACGCGCACTGGCTGCGGGTTACCAGGTAATCGAAATCCATGCAGCCCACGGTTATCTCATCAACCAGTTCCTGTCCCCTACTTCCAATAAACGGACAGATGAATACGGTGGCTCGTTTGAAAACCGGAGCCGGCTATTACTCGAAATACTGGAAGCCGTACAGGAAGTGTGGCCGGCCGACCTGCCGCTTTTCGTCCGCATCAGCGCCACTGAATGGGTGCAGGACGGATGGGATCTCGCAGATTCGATCAAACTGGCCGGCATCCTGAAAGATAAAGGGGTTGACCTTATTGATTCCTCATCGGGCGGCAACTCCGCCAGCCAGAAAATTCCGGTCGGGCCCGGTTACCAGGTGCCACTTGCCAACGAGATCAGGGAAAAAACAGGCATCAGGACCGGTGCCGTGGGTTTGATTACCTCCGCAACGCAGGCGGAAGAAGTACTGCAGCAGGGCAAGGCCGACATGGTCTTCCTTGCCAGGGAAATGCTCCGCGATCCTTATTTCCCTTTGCATGCTGCGGCCGAACTGGGAGCAGAACTGTCGTGGCCGGTGCAGTACGAACGCGCCAAACCCCGCAAAGTCTCCTGATTTTAAATTGCGGTTGTCTAACTTTACCCCAAGACGCGGGCCTGCTTGGCCGTATCCCTTTTAGCTTGCCAGTGGACTATTCATTTAATAGTTTTACCCTTTGTCATGGCCGAACTGAAACAGGACATAGCTGATATTGCAATTCCGCTTCCCACACTGACCAACCGCCAGGTCCGCATTGCTGTATCTGCCCTTTTCTTTTGCCAGGGTATTGCATTCGCTTCATGGGCCAGCCGCATACCGGATATAAAAACTTCCCTGGGGTTAAATGATGCAGCGTTCGGCTCCATCCTGTTCGCGTTGCCCGTAGGACAGCTGACTGCCATGCCTTTTTCGGGCAGGCTGGTGACACATTACGGCAGTAAAAAAGTATTACGGATTGCTTCCGTCATGTACGCTATCTGTATGACCAACCTCGGACTTGCCACACAACCCTGGCATCTCGCAGCCGGACTTTACTTCTTTGGCATCTTTGGTAACCTGTGTAATATTTCGGGCAACACGCAAGCTATCCGCGCAGAAAAGTTATACGAACGTCCGATCATGGCTTCCTTCCACGGAGTATGGAGCACCGCTGGCTTCAGCGGTGCAGCAATCGGCCTGCTCATGACCGGCCTTCACGTTACACCCTATATTCATTTCTGGATTGTCGCGCTGCTGATAGTCTGTACAGTCATCACTGCCCAGCGCTGGCTGCAAACGGGCCGGTCCACCGCCCCGGTTGAGAAGAAACCTTTTTTCTCCAAACCGGATGGCATGCTGGTACAACTTGGCATCATTGGATTCTGCAGCATGGCAAGCGAAGGCGCTATGTTCGACTGGAGCGGTGTTTATTTCAAGGATGTCGTCCATGCTCCGGCCAAACTGGTAGTGCTGGGTTATGCGTCATTCATGGTAATGATGGCAACGGGCCGTTTCATCGGCGATAAACTCATTGAAAAACATGGCCGCAAAAAAATGCTGCAGGTCAGTGGTATACTTATCTC
>SDZZ01000435.1 GCA_004173255.1 Chitinophagaceae bacterium
TTAATAAATCGTTTTAGCAATCAGGTCCAAAGGGTTCGGGTCAGAAAAAACATGAAAAAAGCGACGGACGCCTGTTTTTAAGGTTGTCAAAGTTCATCGGGTTGTGATGCCACTTTCAGTCAGGCCGCCTTCGCTGCGACTTTACCTGCCGGTAGCCCATTTATCATCGAGCATTTTGATAAAGTACCCCCCTACCACACTCCTTGCCTGGAAGCCGACCATGGTTCCGGTTTTGGTTTCGTGCCAGTCGCTGATGGGTACGCGGCTTGGGGTGGTGGTAGCGAATTTGTGGATGGGTGAAATGAAGGCCTTGAAATCGGCCGGGTTGCTGGCGAGGGTTGCGGTCCACAGGATCCAGTCCGACTTGGTATAGTCTTTCCGGCTATCGAGTGGCAGGCCGTACTCATTTTGTTTGGTAAGGTAGTATTTGATTTCCTTGTCGTATACCGCGGTCGGGAACGTACCAAGTCCGAGCAATTTATCCCAGACAAGATTATACTTCTGACTCCAGGTATTTTTATCGCTGAACGTAAGCGCGAAGTGGTCACCGTCATCGGCCATGGTAGCCCATTTGGCGGCATAGTCTTGGGAAATTTTTTTGTATTTGGCGGCGATATCAGCCTTGCCCAGTTTTTCGGCCATCATTGCATAGGAAGCAATTCCCACAATAGCTTTTACCGAAAGGTTTGCATTGCGGGCAAGATGACCGGCAAAGTCGTCGGTGCAAAGCTGGTTAGCCGGATCGAATCCATCATTTACCAGGTAATCCACCCAGGTTGTCATGGTTGCCCAGTGTTTTTTTGCATACTCCGCATTACCATCTGTTTTGGTGATGGCACCGGCAAGGATGATCATATTACCCGATTCTTCGACCGGCATGTCTTCCCCGTATGTCTGGCCATTGGCCAGCGGATACGTACCGAGATCATGTGCTGCGAATGATTTTTTCCATCGACCACTTTCACTGTATTCAAAAATACCATTCATCATCCCTTTCAGGAGCTCGGCATTATACAGCAGGTACATCGGAGCGGAGGGATACGTAATGTCTACCGTATTGATGGAACCGTTGCTAAAATTTTCTTTCGACATAAACAGGATTTCGCCTTTGGGGCTACGTGCCAGCGTGTGTGCCGCAATGCTTTGCCGGTAAGCCAGCACGCAGAGGTCGGCATATTCTGACCCGCCTGATTTCTCTGCATCAGCGTACATTTTTTTATCAAAAGCTGTGCATTTTTCCAGGAGGCCATCATATTGAGCAGAGGCTTTTACCATCTCGGCCGGTAATGTTTTTTTGCCGTCCCGGTTCCACCATGGCCTGAGGTTAGTCCCAAAGTACTGGATGGTGTTTAGTTCATCATACCCCAGCATAATGAAGGATGACCTGGCTGTGGCCCCAAGATTCTTAAAATCGAGCAGGGTATTGAGTGAAAGGCTTTTGCCGGTGACCGGCGCGGTTGAAACGGCAGACTGGAAAAGTGAGGCACCGGGTTTTGAAATATATTGCTTGTTGGCGGATGCGGTCCCTACATAAAGGTATCCCCAGTCGATCCTGAGGTCATCCCCTTTTTTCTGAAGCACTGGCTGGGCAACAGTTCCGGCACTAAGGAAATTTACATTTCCAAGTTTTTGTGTCTTTGTCCTTACTTCCTGGGTGGGTTCGTTCACCGCAAGATCACTCGAGGTACTCAGCAGGACCTGGGCGCTATGCGTTTTTCCGTCTGTTGAAGAAACCGTGGCGGTGATATAGCTTACAGGACGTGCCAGCAGCTCGATGTCGTCCATTAGCAAGGGGGAAGTAAATTTTAGCTGGAGTTTGACTGGTCCGCAGGTAAAACCGTACACTGTTTGTGTTGCGTAAACGGTAACGTCGTCCTGTACGGCAGTCTCCATCATTGATTCGCCGGTAGGTAATTCTTCCACGATGCCCGCATCGATAAACTGTCCGCCCGCTGTGTTGGCAACGTGGATCGACAGCTGGTTCTTACCATTTTTTAATTCTGCTTTACCGGCGATGGGAATGTACAGGTACTTATGTGTCCAGTTCTGTGCGCGGTATACTTCCTTTCCGTTCAGGTATACTTCCACATTGTCATCATGGCGGAGTTTCAGGTAAACAGGCGATGATGTTTTACCGGTATAATTGAAATCGCGGTTGATCCAGATATTTTCGGAAGTCCATTTTGTTTTGAACGGTCCTTCGTTGCCAAATGGCGCCAGTCCGGCCTTCCAGCCTGCTGCACCTTTTCCGCTTTCCATCCAGGATGCACCCGGATCCGTTTCCGTATAGTTTACGGAATAGGACTTTTCATCCCCCGCAGCCAGGATGGTCCTGTATTGCCTCGACGGTATTCCCATAAAGGAATACACTTTATTATCTACTTTCAGGTAACCACGAAGGGACTGATCGGCCCCTGTCCAGTGCCTGGTTGTTGATTCATTCAGTTTGTCGGTCGGTGACCACACACTGAAATAAGTGTTGTGTGTGATGAGTGGATAAGAGGGAGCCCTTTTAACCTGTGCGTTTATGTTCAGGACGAGGACAAGCAGGGCAGCGAGGAGTTGTGTTTTTCTCATATCTGGCAATTGCATCGTTTTAAAGAGTTTTCAAATTTAGGGATTAAATCGATTTAGCAAAATTTTCTTTAACTTTTTCTTTGGCTGCTGTGCCCGGCACCTATCTTTGCCCACCTTCTAAAAAACAAAACGACTGTATGGAAAAATTGATCTATCTGGTCCCTTTAATGGGTGTCATTGGTCTGATCTACACGCTTATCAAATTTCAATGGGTCTCTAAACAGGATGCCGGTACCGACCGGATGAAAGAGATCAGCACATACATTGCCGAAGGGGCGATGGCCTTCCTGAAGGCGGAGTGGAAAGTGCTGGGGTATTTTGTGGTTATTGTTGCGATCCTGCTGGCTGTTATGGCGCAGGCCAATCCGCTCTCCCACTGGTCAATTGCTGTTGCCTTTATTATTGGTGCGGTGCTGAGTGCGCTCGCTGGTTTTATTGGCATGAAAGCGGCCACCAAGGCGAATGTGCGCACCGCGCAGGCTGCCAGGACTTCATTGAGCCGCGCGTTGAATGTATCGTTCACGGGTGGAGCTGTAATGGGCGTGGGTGTTGCCGGTCTGGCCGTTCTGGGTCTGGGTGGTTTATATATTGTACTCAAACATTTCTTTGCACCGGAAGCTGCGATCAATTCGGAAGAGATGGTGCGTACCATCGAGATCCTGACCGGATTCTCGTTGGGTGCTGAATCTATCGCATTGTTTGCCCGTGTGGGTGGTGGTATTTATACAAAGGCTGCCGATGTGGGTGCTGACCTCGTTGGTAAAGTGGAAGCGGGCATCCCGGAAGATGATCCCCGTAACCCGGCTACCATTGCCGACAACGTGGGCGACAACGTAGGTGATGTGGCAGGTATGGGTGCCGACCTGTTCGGTTCTTATGTTGCCACGGTGCTTGCTACCATCGTACTCGGACAGCAGACCGAAATTCTTGGTGACGATTCACTCGGTGGATTTTCACCGGTCATTCTCCCGATGCTGATTGCCGGTGTGGGAATCCTGTTCTCCATTATTGCAACTTTATTTGTCCGCATCAGTGATCGCGCCGGTATCAATACGCATACCGTACAGAAAGCACTCAACATGGGTAACTGGGGTTCTATGATCCTTACAGCCTTTGCTGCATTCGGGCTGGTATACTGGCTGCTGCCGGAAGACATGGTGCTTCGTGGTGTCATCTTTACCAAGTGGGGCGTAATGGGTGCCATTGGTGTGGGTCTGTTGGTAGGCGCCCTCATGAGTATTA
>SDZZ01000050.1 GCA_004173255.1 Chitinophagaceae bacterium
TAGATATACTCGGTATTCACAACCGGTTGAGCGACCGGCGAGTTGCGTTTGAAAATGGATTGAAAAAACTGTATGGCTTTTTTCATCGTTACTGGATAAGAGGTTACTGGTTGAGGTTGTCTTCTCAAAGTTAGACTATACGGAAAACCATGCCTGTAGTGGATCTGGGCAATTCCTTGTCGAATAAAACCTACAAAACAGGCCATAATCTGAGCTGAATGACAATCGTCTGACAAAGGGAATTTATTTATATATAATAAATATTGAATAACGTGAGATCGGATCCTTCCATGCAATGGCATGTAAATTGACACCGGGTAAAAAACCGATGTTATGGAAAAGATGGAAAAGATGGAAAAGGATGAGCAACAGGAAGTATATACCGAATTCAAAGACCTGGTAAATATGTCGCCGGCTGAAATCGAAAAGTGGCTCGATACGGAAGAATCAAAAGCGGTAGGTTGGGACAGCGGGGATGGCGAATCGGTTGGCCATAAATCGGGTGAAAAAATTATCAAGATCCTGCGGAAGAAAAAAGAGGAGCTTACATCGGCCGATTACCAGCACATGCAAAAAGTCAGCGGATACATCAAACGTCATACTGCGCAAAAGCCATCTGGCGATGTTTCGGAGTCCAACTGGAACTACTCCCTGAAAAACTGGGGTTACAATTACACCAAAAAATAGAATGAGTGACGTGTGTTGCGAACAGGCGAACAACCCTGATCGGAGACCGCAGTGTATAAACCGGCTCATGAAAAGATCAGTTACATTTCTGGCATAGTAATTAATGTCCATGTATGCCTGTTCAGGCATTTAACAACGAACCATGCCACAAAACAACAATATCAGCAACAAGACGATAGTTATTACCGGTGCTTCAAGTGGAGTGGGAAAAGCCATGGCACTCGAACTTGCCAGGACTGGTGCCAGGCTTGTCCTGTCCGCCCGCCGACGGGAAGCGCTGGATGAACTGGCCGCGGAATGTGAACACCTGGGTGCACTGGCATTGGTAGTTCCGGCCGATATGAATTCAGCCCAGGGCATTCGGCTGCTTGCAGAAAACGCTGCTGCGTTTGGGGGTACTATCGATGTATGGATCAACAATGCCGGTGTGCTGGCCTTTGGTCCGCTGGAAGATATTCCGGCATCTGTAAACGAACAGGTCATTAAAACAAACCTGATAGGTTATATCACGGCTGCCCACACGGTATTGCCTTACTTCAAACAGCAGGGTCACGGTATTCTCATCAACAATATATCGGTGGGCGGGTGGTTTCCGACACCTTATGGCGCGGCGTATTCAGCGAGTAAATTCGGCCTTCGTGGATTTTCCGACGCACTAAAAGGTGAATTAAAAGGATGGCCGGAAATCCATGTGTGTGACCTTTTCCCTGCATTCCTCGACACGCCTGGATTGCAGCATGCGGCTAATTATACTGGCCGGGAGTTAAAACCCATCCCTCCATTGTATCCGCCGCGCAAAGTGGCCAGGGCAGTGGTTAAATTAATCTCCCGCCCGCGGGCAGCAACAAAAATCGGGTTTACCTCTGGCCTGATTCACGCAGCCTCCGCATTGTTTCCGGGAGTCAGCCGAAGTGCGCTGGTATTCATCATCCGTCGCTATTTGAAACGGGCCAGGGTAACCGCACACACGGATGGTAATGTAATTACACCTGTTCGATATGGTACCAGCGCGGAAGGCGGATGGAAAAAGTCCAACCCAAAGCCGTTGCTGAAGAAAGTTGCAGCGCTTGGTTTAGCAACCGCTGCCGGGTTGCTGCTCGGATATTTTCTGCCAAAAGCTGGAGCCGACACTCAATACGAATGAAAAGCCGGGACATGGTCTCGACACCCTATCCCGGCTTCCTTATAAATTTGTTTTCTGCCAAGCTTCCTAAAATAATTTTTCCTGCGGCGGTTTAACCCCTGCCAGTCGGAGATAAACTGTTGTTTGTCCGCGGTGATGGGTCTGGTGTTCAAAACATTTCATCAGTGCCATTCCCCTTGTCATTTCAAACCGACCAAATACTTTAATATTCTCGTTGAGCTGTTCTGGTTTCATCTTCATCAGGTTGTCGATCACAAAGTCGTACCCTGCCATTACCTGCCTGGTCACACTTGCTTTGGATTTATCGGTTGATTTTTCCGAGGCACCTTGTCCGACCGGACTGGCAGCGCCGGTTGCTGCAGCAGCAAATCCATAGTTTGCATCAGTAAGGTGCAGCATCTGGTCGGCAAATGAACGCATGTCGGCCGTTGGTTTCAGGCCATATCCCGCTTCCGGCATGGAATCCAGGTATTCTTTGGTGTAATCTTTTGCCCGTTTCCATTCTTTCACCATATCGTCAACCGGTGTTTGTGCCTGGGCAAAATGGGATGCGCCTGTGAACAGGCAAAGCATCAGGATAATGTGTCTGATTTTCATGATCAAAGTTTTTTAATGTTGAGTTTTGTTTCTGCAGGTATAGTTACAGCTTTTCTTTGGGTTGGGGCCGGCCAGTGCAAAACTCATGGCAGTAGCAGGGGCTAAACGGTTACAGGTAAGGGGCGATTCAGACAATTGAGGGTCAAAAAATTCTCCCTTGCGCCACCCGATTGGTTATAGTGGCATCCGGACTCAGAAGGCGCTGGGTATCAAAAAACGACTCGTTTTCATTTGGCGGATAAAATCTTTGTTATGTTTTAAACATTTTCCATCCCGGAAGCCCGGGCGCAGTACATCAGTTAGAAATCCCCCGTTATATTTGCGCATCAGATAATCTCATTTCCCTAAACCCAAAAACAACTATCATGAAACTATTCCGGTTTATTCTTTGTGCATCCGTCGCTGCTGTTGTGATCTCCTGTAATAATGATAAAAAAACACCTGCCGGATCGGAAACAACCACTGAACCATCTGCCGCATCCCCCTCTACCGAATCAAAGCCTTCCACAACCAACAATATCAAGGAATACAAAGTCACGTTTGAAAGTGATACTGCTATTCTCGGAAAATCGAAAGACCTGAAAATTTCTTTTGTAAGTGCCACAGGCATTGCACTTCAGGACCCCGACGGGAAAGACCTTGGCACCGAGCTCAATATCAAAATGACGATGACGAACAAAGGCCAGATCGGGCAAAGCTCATCGGACCATGTCGACTATACGGACTCCCGCTTACAACTGGATAACGGCAACAACATCTCCGCAGAAACGGGCACTGACTACCTCCGCGCAGATCCGGAATCAACTTCAAAAGAAGAAACCTGGACGTACAAACTTCCTGCCGGCACCAAACCGAAATCAATCAGTCTTTTCAAGGACGGAACCCGCGTGACCATAGGTGTTACGATGCAGTAATCATCTGATCCCTGAACAAGTCAAAAGAACCTGATATCAAAATGGCTGCGCCTGGAGGTGCGGCCATTTTTTTTCTAACTTAATCCACTTGCTGGTGAAGCAGGGAGGCTATCGCTGTTCGGTCCTGGGTCACAGAGATAAAAACAAAGGCAAGCACTGGCCGGAAACCATTGGCCATTGCAACGGCAAGTTCCGAAGCAAATACAACCGTTGAATCGCCTTTAATAGTCTTTGATTTCATGATTCGATAAGGAGTTGACTGGATTGTTATTCATCCCCGTTCTCTTCGATCAGCCGGGCCAGGTAAGCGGCCTTCGCCGGTTGTTTATTTTTAACGCAGTAGGCCGTAAAAAAATGATGGTCTTTCAGGAATCCGATCTGCAGCCTCATGAACTCACTGGGTGTCAGCGACGGATCCAGGTATTTCAGTTCTTCAAACAACTGGCCGGATTTTTCCTCCGCCTCATCGGTTCCCAGGTATTCGAGGTCGGCATCGGCCAGTATGCCTTCCAGTTTGTTGGTTGGCGACTGTGGTGTACGCGTGGCCATGATCATGCCGCAGATTGCATCAATTTCCGACTCATCATAACCATATCCGGGAAGGTAAAATTTTGCCAGTTCACAGCTTTTCCCTTCATGGCCCGGGTATTTATAAATGTGGCCCGTATCATGCCAGAGCGCTGCAACCCATGCCAGTCCTACCTCGCCGGGCGTACATTGTTCACTTATTGCAATTTCGACCACCTTATCCATTACATACATGGTATGCGGTATTGTGTGATAACGATACCAGTCCGGCAATTCCTTTTCCAATAGTCCGATCACAAACACCTGCATGCATTCATTACTTCGCATGCGCCTTCGGTTTTAATATTCCGCCGCTGGCCTCTTTGATGCTCTGCACATACATAAACGCGTTCGGATCGATCGTTAACAAAGCATCCTGGATCTGTTTGATCTCAAGTCGTGTAACAATGGTTACAATGATTTCCGTGTCGAGTTTAATATCATAACTGCCGGGCAGGTAGCCCCGTTTACCCTTGTAAACTGTAATACCCTTGCCCAGGTCATTTACCAGTAATGATTTTACTTCTTCTTCTTTTGAGGTGATGATGTTCATGGCAGTGAACTCTTCGATACCATCCACTACATAGTTGGTGGCGCGGGTGGCAGTAAAGTAGGTAATGATGGAATACATCGCCGTTTCAATACCAAATTTCGACGCAGCCACTGCAAAAATGATCGTGTTGATGGCCATGATGATTTCACTGTTGGAGAAGCCGGTTTTCCTTTTGGTAAAAACAGCAATCACTTCTGCACCATCCAGTACACCACCTGCGCGGATAACCAGTCCGCCCCCGGCCCCCATCAGTATACCACCGAAGATCGCAATCAGCAACCGGTCGGTCGTGATTGGACCGATGTTTACGAAAACCAGTCCGAGCGACAACAGGGTAACAGCGATGGTTGTCTGAACCGCAAACGTTTTCCCGATCCTTTTATACCCCAGGTAAATAAAAGGCAGGTTGATAATGGCCATGAGGATACTGATATTCACATGGAAGATCTCATGCACAAGGATGGAGATGCCGGTTACGCCCCCGTCAAGGAACCGGTTGGGGATCATGAAACCCTTCATTGCCACTACGGCCAGGCCGGTGCCAAGGATCATCTGGAGGAGGTTACGGCCGTTAAGGATATGTTTCCATTCAACCGCAGCAGTGTTATACCTTTTTCCCATTGTTAATTCTGGTTTTACCCCGTGAATATACGTTTGTCACAACGGTTAATCGGGGTTGACCTGTTTAGATTATGATTTCTCAATCGTTTTACGAGCACTGGCCAGGCGGATCCGTTTGTTCTTCCTTTCAAGTTTTGCCGTTGCCCATTTTTCCATTTTGTAGTGAATCGGGACCAGCACCGAAATGAGGAGGAGCAGCCCAACACCCATGAATACCTGTGAGTTTCCCGTTACCGTCAGCATTGCAGGATACAACAGCGTATGAAGCAAGCCGAATACGAGCAGCAACGCAGCAAGGCTGGCAAAACGGAAGATTCGCGGATCGGTTACCAGTCGCCGCACCAGCAGCAGGTAACCGAGCAACAGCAGGATGATCGCGAGGCTGATGATGGAATACATTGGCGGTCCGCCCCTGTAATCACTGATATACCCGCCTGGAAAATTATCCTGCTGTGAGCCCGGCATACCCTGTCCGGCTGACCGCAGCGCGGGCAGGCAGAAACAGATCAAGATAGCGGTCGCTCGTTTCATACTGGTTGTTTTATCGTCCCTTGTCATCCCGGAGGGACCATCCCTTCGTCATCCCGGAGGGATCACCACTACCTTCCTTTTCCAAACCTTATTTATGAAATAGATAACCGACAGCGCAGCTATAAATACCAGCATTGCTTTCAGTTCCTTCAATGCCAGGTTAGAAAGTACCCAGGCAACGGCCACCCCTCCGATGGCGGGAATGACCGGTCCGCCAGGAACTTTAAACCCTTGCCTGCTGCTTTTATCGCGAAGCTTGAACCGTAGTGTCGCCATCATTACACCAAAATAAATCAGCAACACAGATGCACTGGACAGCACAGCCAGTAACTCGAAACTACCACTGACGGCAAGCACGAAACCCAGGAACGCGTAAAAAATAATTGCAACATGCGGGGTGGCAAAACGCGGATGCACTTTTGCGAAAGGACGCGGCATCAGTCCGTCCCGGGCACTGGCAAAGATGATCCGTGGTATACTGAAAATTTCACCAGCCAGCATGCCCAGCACGGACATGGCACTGGTGGCCACAATGAGTTTACTACCCACCTGTCCTATTGCCACATCAGCAACGGCCGCCAGCGGTGCAGCCCTGTAGGTATTGATCGAAGCACCCAGTACACCCTGGGTCATTAACTGGATCGAAATATAAAGTAGCAGCACACACCCGATACCGACCAGTATGCCCAACGGAACCGTGCGGGCCGGGTTTTTTATTTCGCCCCCGTTTGACAATGGCGCTTCCATACCAACAAAGGCAAAGAACAACAGCAGCGAGGCTTTGCCGACATTACCCGCCGTGGGTGTTATATCCCAGCGCAGGTTGGCAGCATCAACATGCGGAACCGCCACCAGCACAAGCAGGACCAGCGGAAGCAGCTTGCCAATCGCAGTAAACTGCACCAGCCGGATCCCACCCTTTGAACTGCGCACATTGAGCAAGGTCAGTGAAGCAAAAACAATAAAGATGAAAATGATGCGGACTGTTTCGTCACCAAGCACCGGGAAAAAGATTTTCAGGAAGCCGACCAGCACATTTGCCACAGCCGCATCGGCCGCCACACTGCCACCCAGCCAGTAAACCGAACTGGCCAGGAAACCTGCGAAAGGACCAAAGGCCTTTTCGATATAAGTATAGGTTCCCCCGCTGATATCCGTCCGGCTGCCAAGCTCTGCAAAACAAAGTCCGACCAGGAAGACCACCACCCCGCATACAAGGTAGGCGAGTATGGCGCTTGCACCCAGGCCATCCGAAATAATGGCCGGGATCACAAATATACCTGAACCAACCACCGTGTTGATGATGGCAAGCGCGAGGGCGCCGGGCCCGATTGAACGATCCAGTTTTTCTTTAGTGGCAGTTCCGGTCATTGACTTTGGTTAGGTGGCTATGGGCTTACAATGTCCTGATGTTTTCGGTTAAACGGTCGGACAAAATGGGCAGAATCGGGATTTATTCATCATTTTTCCTGAAACAGCCGGGTATTTTCCCCGGTATGGCGAAATAAGAGTATACATTAAGTTTATCTTTAGAAAGATGTCCACCACCTTTCTGAAAAGGAAAACACTCGTTGTCCTGGCCGTGTTATGGTCCTGCCTCCGGCTGAATGCTCAGGAGGGTACCGGCTTCGAAACTATTTCCACCGCACAGGGCCTTTCCCAGGGTATGATCTTCGGTATGCTGCAGGACCAGGAGGGCTTCATTTGGGTAGCCACCAAAGAAGGTCTCAACCGGTATGACGGATACAACTTCCGTGTATTCACCACCGACCCGGGCAATCCCTATTCACTCAGCAGCAATTATATCCGCAGCGTTTTTGAAGATAGCAAGGGATATATCTGGGCCGCCACCCTGGACGCCGGGTTGAATGTGTATGATAAAAAGACAGGACGTTTTCACCGGATCATGAACAAACAGGGTGACCGGAACAGCCTTTCGGGAAACCGCATGCGATCGGGCATCATCGAGCTGCCTGATGGACGCATTATGGTAGCACCGGAAAATGAAGGCATCAATCTGATTACACTCAACGATGATTTTTTTGCGAAAGACAGTCCGCCCGTTATCCAGCGATTTAACCTGCCGGGGAACGAACAGCCGTCGGGTATCGGAAAGGACGATAAGGGAAAGATCTGGGTCGGATGTACCGATAAAAAAATTTATGTGTTTGACCCTTCGGGTAATTTCCGTCTGCTGAGTGATGGCAAAACGTTCACCACCGCACTGGCGACCGTCGGCACAAAACTATGGGCAAGCAGGGATGTACTGGTCGCTGACTCCATGACTGTTTACCGCCCCTTTGATACCACTTTCCATTTCATACCCGGCACCATGGTCAGGGATCAGTCGGGCAGGATTTCCGTCGGCCCCATCGGCCTGATCCCGCCAGGCGTGGCGCACAGCCATTGTTACGATTTTACCGGATCGGCCCCGGGCAAACCCGTATCAACTGCACGTAACTATATTTTCACGTCATCGAAAATCAAGTTGCAGGTGCTGATGGTAGACCGGTCAGGGATCATCTGGGCAGGCACCAGTGGTCTGGGCATCAATAAATACAACCTCGCATCCACCCGTTTCCATCACCTGCTGCCCGGTTTCAGTGTACGGTCTATCATCCCGATCGGCCCGACGCAACTTTACGTGGCTGGATGGGACCGCGACTGGTGGATCAATACAACCGGTGAACAGGTCAGTAAACCGCTGCCCTCCGGGCTGGGACCAGACAGTTACGACAACTTTGTAGTTACAAAAAACGGTGACTACTGGCTCTGGAAAAACGACGAAAAAAAATTATACCGGTACAACAGCAAGCCTCAGGTGCTGGCTTCCATGGTACTGAACCTCCGTGGTGCGGAAGATAAACAACCCATGTATGAAGACCGGAAGGGGAATATCTGGATCTGCGGACTCAGCGGCGACCTCGTGCGCGTATCACCCACCACCGGCAAAGTATCTTATTTCAGCATCAATACGGATCCGTCAAAATCAATGCTGGCCAATGCCCAGAGTAATTGCTTCTATGAAGACGCTACCGGTGTTATCTGGATCGGCACGGAAGAAGGCTTTGTGAAACTGGCGCCCGGCGAGGGTAATATCCAGCCTGCCGTTACCTGGTACCGAAATCACGGACCGGGCTCACTCAACTACAATTATGTTTCCTGTTTCCTCGATGATCCGGCCGACAATCGTTTTCTATGGATCTGTACAAAAGGTGGCGGCCTGAACAGGATGGAGAAAGCAACAGGTAAATTTGACTACCTCACCACACGCGACGGACTACCCAATGACATTGTGTACGGCATACTGGCCGACGATATGGGGAACATCTGGGGAAGTACCAACCGAGGGATCTTCTGCCTGCTGGCTGCAAAAAAGGGATTGCGTTCCCGATCGTTCCGCAACTTCTCCAAATCAGACGGACTGCAGGGGGAAGAATTCAATACCGGCGGCTTTGTCAAACTCCCATCGGGTGAACTGCTGTTCGGAGGTGTAAACGGACTTAATATTTTCAACCCCGCCGAAATCCTGGCCCCCGGTTACCAGCCAAACGTATTCATCACCAGCCTCCTTATTGATAATAAAGACGTGGTCCCGGGCGACAACACCGGCGTGCTGGGACAGACCATCGAAAAAACTTCTTCCATCACCCTGTCACACCTGCAGGATATCCTTACGCTTGAATTTTCGTCACTCGATTTCACCTCAGCCGCACAAAATAAATACCGGTACCAGCTGGCTGGAATCGATGACAACTGGGTGGAAAGTAATGCCCGCCGCTCCGCTACCTACCTCCACCTGCCGGCAGGCAGGTATACGTTCCGGGTACAGGCAAGCAACAGCCAGGGGGAATGGAGCAGTCATATCGCGGAACTGCGGATCCGCGTGCTGCCGCCATGGTGGCTCACCTGGTGGGCATGGATCATCTATGCACTGGTACTTGGCTTTTGTATCCGCGCGTGGTTCAGGTTCAGTATCAACCGGGCAAGGCTGCGGTCACAACTGAACTTTGAAAAACAGGAAGCCAGGCGTGTGAAGGAACTCGACAATGTAAAAACACAACTTTATACCAACATCACGCATGAATTCCGGACACCACTTACTGTCATCATGGGTATGGCACAACAACTGATCAAACAACCGGACGAACAATTCCGACAGCGTATGGACATGATTGTACGCAACGGACAAAACCTGCTGGACCTGGTCAATGAAATGCTGGATCTTTCCAAACTGGAAACCGGCAAAATGCAATTGCAGATAACTCACGGCGATGTGCTGCTCTTCCTGCGCTATATAGTGGAATCATTCAACTCCCTTGCGATCAGCCAGCGGAAGAAACTATTTTTCCTGACCGGACTGGAATCGCTCCAGGTTGGATATGATGCAGAAAAACTGAGACAGATCGTTGCCAACCTTCTTTCGAACGCGCTGAAGTTTACCCCCGAAAACGGCACTATCTATATAACCGTCGGCAAAAATGAAATCCCGCACGATGAACCAAATGTGACACTCATCATCAAAGTTAAAGACAACGGTATCGGCATCCCGGAAGATGAACTGGAGAATGTGTTTGACCGCTTCTACCAGCTGGATAACAGCAGTACCCGCAAAGCTGATGGTACCGGGATCGGACTGGCCCTCACCCGCGAACTGGTTAAGCTGATGGAGGGGGAGATCATTGTGAAAAGCCCGCCCACCGGGGCCGACAAGGGAAGCGAATTCACCGTCATCCTGCCCCTACTGAAAACGCATGTTATGGACGAAACGTTGGTACCTGCAATTGCCACGCTTCAGCTGACTGATGAAATAAAAGAAAACAACATTCAATCGCGCAATGCAAATCCGGACGACACACGTCCGATGATCCTGCTGGTGGAAGACAACCCGGATGTAGTGGCCTACACAGCATCCTGCTTATCTGGTTACCGGCTTGCGGTTGGGCAGGATGGCCGCGAGGGTTTTGACCTTGCCAAAGAACTGGTACCCGACCTGGTGATCACCGACGTAATGATGCCGTTTGTCGATGGCTTTGAACTGTGCCGCAAACTAAGGGCAGATGAAAAAACCAGCCACATACCGGTCATCATGCTGACCGCAAAGGCCGACCTGGGCAGCCGCATTGAGGGACTGGAACAGGGCGCCGACGTGTACCTGGAAAAACCATTCAACCCCGAAGAACTGCTGGTACGGATAAAAAAATTGCTCGAACTGCGCCAGCGGCTGAGACAACACTACCTGCGCACAGCAGGGATCGAAGAAACAGTAACGGAACAAATCACCGGGCCGGAAATGCCAGTGCCCGAAACGCCCATCGAAGACAGTTTTGTTACGCGCGTCCGCGAAGCCATCGAACAGCATGTTGATAACCCCGATTTCACGGTTGAACAATTATGCAGGATGGTATTCATGAGCCACTCGCAACTGCACCGTAAACTGGATGCACTGACCGGACTTTCGCCCAACAAATTTATCCGCCTGATACGCCTGAATCAATCAAAGGAACTGTTGAAAGTGGCCAGCAACAGCATTGCCTCCGTCGCCCTCGATTGCGGATACAATGATCCCGGATATTTTGCAAGGGTGTTCAAACAGGAATTTGGCTGCACACCACAGGAATGGCGGGCCAACGAAACAAAAGCCGGTCAGTTGTCCTGAAAAATCCCACTAGTGAAAACTGGCACCACACCGCATCCCTGCTGAAAGTGCCCGCGCCATCCATGAGGGAAGATCAGCACAAACAGTATGTGGCACCGGATTTGGAGTTGATCGTCACAATAAAAATGAATCATATGAATATTACACTGGCACAGGCTGAAAAAGCTATAGAAGCAGCAAAAGCAAAAGCAACAGAACTCAAAACACTGATGAATATCGCGATCGTGGATTCAGGTACCAACCTGGTGGCCTTCGCACATATGGATGAGGCATGGCTCGGCTCTATCGATATCGCACAACGTAAAGCCAGGACCGCAAGATATTTCAATATGCCGTCGGGTGAGATCGGTAAGCTTTCGCAACCGGGCGGACCGCTGTATAATATTGAACATTCCAACGGCGGACTGATCAGCTTTCCGGGTGGTGTACTCATCAAAGGTAATGGTGGTGAAATCATTGGTGCCATCGGCGTCTCCGGCGATAGCGTGGAAAACGATCACGCAGTAGCAACAGCCGGCGCGGAAGCCGTAAAATAACAAACAGGTATAAAAAAGGGGAGCCCAACAGCTCCCCTTTTTTTATTGGATAAATATCGTCTTCTCCGGACTCACACCGCTCTCGCCCTGCGCAGTGGTAATAGTCACCGCATACACATTCAGCTTACCGGGAACAAATTTTTTGTCGAGGTACAATGCCTCTGTGCTGAGCGCTGTCCCGATTTTTACAAATGCCTTTTCCGCCGGTGTTTTCCGGTATACCGAATAAGAAATTATCCGGTTATCATTTGCTTTTGGCCAGGACACTTCAACGGCAGACGAAAGCTTTCTCACATAAATAACCGAGGGAGGTACTGTCCGTTCGGCCGTCGAGTACGCAGCATCAGGGGAACGTGCACTTTCATACCCGAACCGGTCCACAGCTGAAACAGCATAAACATATTCCACATTCCGATCGGTTGAAGCGTCTTCGTAATATGGCTTCCTGACCAGTTCATTAACAACCGGCCTGAACTCTTTCTCCCCTGTCTTTTTACGGTAAAGGATATAGCCCGCTATAGCAGCGTCGTTGCGGCCGATGTCGGGCCAGCTCAACAGGACGTTGCTACCCGACGGTCGGATCGTAATACCTGCCGGAGCCTGGATAAATTCACCTCTTGCCGGTGAAATACCGGCGGTATTCGACGTTGCACTTTTCAGCTGGCTGTTATTCATTGCAAGCACGCCGTACACATAATTGGTTCGGCCGCTGAGTGCTGCAGTACTGTCGAGCCATGTTGTGTCCATCACAGCCGGCGAAACGATCTCCATATTCGTTCCGGATGTACCACGCAGCACATAGTACGCGAAAATATCCAGCTCAGGATTGAGATCCCAGGCGATCCGGATATCACGCCCTTCCCGGATTACAGAAATATTTTTCGGTGTCAGCGGAGGATTTTTGGCGGAGCCCATACTTCCGTGTACGGTAGTGGCAATAATTTCATCCCAGCCGGAAAGCTTGTATGCCAACGGGCGGAATTTGTAAAAGTAGGTGACGTTCGGTAATACCTGTTTATCAAGATACGATGTTGCGTCGGCAGGTAAGGAGTCGAGTACCACAAAGTCCTTCCTCGCATCCCTGGACCGCAACACCTGGATACCGGTATAATACGGTTTTGCAGGAAGGGCTTTCCATTTAGAAAACAAGCCACCCATGGAGTCAGTCACCACAATGTCCCGAACCCCCGTCATTTTTTTATAATTCACCGAGATAGCCGTGGCGGTATCCGATGGCAGCCCTTCATTGCCGAAAACGTCAACCGGGACTATAAAATAATTGACCAGCTGTTCGGGTCTTGTTTCATTTTCATACATCGCATAAACTCCCTTCTCCGTGCTGTTCAGCGTCGTCTTCGATGCTTCAGGAAAATATTTTCCTTTGCCGTCTTCCTGGCGGTAGATGCGACCAAGTACCGGCAGGCTGGAATTGAATGCGGGAAACACCCACCGGATACTGACCAGCGAATCCGTGGTATAGATCTTTTGTACCAGTCCGCGGGGGAGGTTTTCTTTTTTAAATGCAACGGGCGACTGGGAAGTGGTAGTAAGCCCAGGTCCCTTAACCTGGTATTGATATCCGCCAGCTTTCCCAGCATCCATCTGGTCCAGGTAAACAATACCCATCGCCCGCAGGATATTGATATCAAAAACATAAAAGCCGTAATCCTTCGGGGCATGCGAACTGTTGAAAAACTTTACCACATCGGCATCGGTTTTGGCCTTGATAAAACGCCTGAAGTCTGTTGCCAGTTCGTTACCTGCCATCGCCTGGAATTCACTGTAGGTTTGTACCGGCGAGAAAACAGCAATCCGGGTAAAACTTTTTTCCCCGTTTCCACTACGTTCAATGCTGTACAGTTTCTGCTGTTCGGGCGACAACTGTTTACCGCCGGTTTCCAGCAGGATATAGTTGCCCGCAGGACCGGTATGCACAAATGCTTTGCTATTGGTGTTCTGCGCCTGCACTACCGACGCCCACACCAGCACAATGACTAATAATTTATTCCGTAACATATCCGCTTCTTTATAATTATGGACAGGATGACCGGTTGCCAATAAACATACTCAGCTCTTTGAGTCCACCGGTCTTTGACTCAAACCTGATCTTCGCACCGGCACCCACACAAACCTTACCACCGGCATATACAAACCCGATGCAGATGTCATTACATCCGCAGCTCGAACCCGCAGCAAGCACAGCTTCACCGCTGGCACTGGCAGCAAAATTCCAGCCTTTGGCCTCACTATAACCACCTGCCACATTCACACAGGCCTTGGCCGATGCTTCTGCGCAGATGAAAGTGAAACATCCCCGGATCCCGCCTTCGAACGACATGCCGGCCGCAATCCTGAAATTAGCATTATTGAAGTTGGCGATCAGCGAGAAATCCGACCGGCTATGCAGCCAGATCTTTCCGGAAATCACACCAAGGTCCAATTCAGGTGCGTCCTGTTTTTTAACGCCCATCTCGGAAACACCGTTGACATAAATACCCGTAAACGTACCATTGCTCAGGTATTCAGATGGAGCACCGGCCATATAGTAACTGATTGTTTCCCTCGTCTGCGCATTCTTCACCCCAAACCCAAGGGCAAACACACCTTGCGAATGGATCAGGCCAAACAGGTCAACGTTGATACCAGCTCCCAGGAAGAAATACGTATCAGAACTTTTTGTGCTGATGATCAGGTCTCCCTGCAGGTGGGCTTTTACCAGGTCGGGCAATGGCTGGAAGTCGGCCACTATACCCAGGGCAAAATATTCATTGGGTATATCCAGTACCAGTTTGGCTTGTGCCACATCCAGCGGACCAACCTTCAGATGGGCCTCACCAACCAGCTTGGGACCGCTTTCCACTGTAATGCTGATCGGATCAAGTGAGATGGCTTCTTCAAATCCGGTAATGCTCGCACCACCCGTAATGGTAACGGAGAAAAAATCATCGCTGGAGCGATAGGTGAAACCGCCGCCGACCTTCGTGATGATCACTGGTCCGATCGGGATCTTGACACCCGCAATGAAGCTGGCGCCTACATCAATACCGGCTGCCGTTTTGTAATAATGGAAATCTACTTTCACCTTAACAGGCGTTCCGACAACCGAAAGATTGCCGCCACCGGCAAAACCGCTCTCTTTCACATCAAGGTAACCATCGACTTTGGTGCCGGGGATATCAAGCCCAAGTCCAATCTTGTCGACCGTCACGCCTGTAGTACGGAAATGAATGCCACCAGCCGACAACTTGATCATTTTAACATCAACGCTGAACTGGCCATCAAGATCGATCTGTGGTGTTGGCGTAGTGGTATTAAACGTAATGCTTTTCAGGGCAAACTTTGCAAAACCCGCATTGAGCGAACGGTTCACAGGAACCGTGACACCAAACTGCCCATTGGTCTGGATCTGGAAGTAGGGCACCTCAATATTATCGTTAAACATTTTTCCAAAGCTGAATTTCGCAGAGCCTCCGAGTTTATACACCCCGGAGTTACCGATCTCACCAAAAGTAAGTGGTGTGCCACCGGTCTTCAGGTTGATAATATTGAAGATGCTGAGGCCATTGCCTGGAAAACTGAATGACCCGCCATATAGTCCACTTGTTCCGAATGCCAGGTTGGAAAACTCAAGTGTGTTCTTTGGTGATTGCGGAACCTGCACTTCAATCTTTCCACCGA
Source organism: Chitinophagaceae bacterium (assembly GCA_004173255.1). Taxonomy (GTDB): domain Bacteria; phylum Bacteroidota; class Bacteroidia; order Chitinophagales; family Chitinophagaceae; genus JBEVJC01. Next base: position 15,488 of record SDZZ01000050.1, read on the forward strand.
TTTTAAAACCGCGCATGCTGAATTCAACCGAGTTCACTTCGGCCGACCAGGAAGCAATGCTGAATTTCACGGCCAGGTTTGATTTCACTGAAATGTCTTTTACTGAAAAATCAGTAGCCAGTTTCAGTCGCTCAATATCAAAGAACATCGAGCTCATAATCGGTAACTCGGGAGACAGTACAAATCCCGCCATATCAATACCACTGGCATCCACTTTACATTTAGCCAGGTTAACCATTGCCTGGAAACCATAAACCTCCACGCCCAGGTACTGATCGAGTGTTGCCGGTATTGGTGTTGTGCCGGCTGAGAGTGAGGCAGCAGTTGTGGCAGCCGCCTTGAGCTGGCTAAGTTTCGCCTGCAAGGTTGCCCTGGCTTCGCCGCTGGCCTTGTCCACCTTCGCCTGGAAGTCAGCAACGGCTTTGTGCCGGTTTCGATCAAAGGCTCGCCGCAGATTACTGTCCGGGAAGAGATTGCCGGAAAAGGTACTATCGGCGGAAAACTGCAACTCAATATTGAAAGCCATTCGACTGTGCAAGTTTCATTATACAACTATGCTAGAAAATACGCAAACGAAAGCAAATATATTCGTTGGAATAAAATACCAATAGAATTTTGGAGATTGCAACATCTCACAATCACCATCAAATACACCATCAGCGCAATGCAACAATGGATGAGCTCGAAATTTATTCGCTTTCTCTTTATCTCAAGCTTTATTTTATTTCATTTGATTCTATCATATCATTTATATA
>SDZZ01000436.1 GCA_004173255.1 Chitinophagaceae bacterium
TGTTTCTGATGCTTGGGCTGGGCTTTTTCTCCGTCAGGCATTATGGCGTGGCCGGATCCGCGGCTGTATGGCTCGCCTACTGCGCCGGCTGTGTGGTGGTGACCCATGCCGGAATAGCCCATCTTCTCTATGCGGGCGCGTTTTCCGAGTTTGTCCGGGATGCGGGAAGGGTCTTTCTGAAGTGCTTGGCGGTCGCCGCCGGCATGTGGCTTTTTTACCGCGGATTGGCTCCGATGGCGGCAAAAATTCATGGTGGTGAATTCTGGAGGGTGGCCTTTCAATGTGTGGTTCTGTGCATTGGCGGTGCTTCGATGGGATATGTTTTTCTTTTCGGTTTCGTAAGTCCTGTTAAGTTATCAAGGTCAATTAGTAGATTTTAGGCTGAACTGTTCAGAGCCTGTCGACATTGCCTCCAGTTGGTTTTTTGAACAAGCGGAGGCTTGAAATGGCGGTGCGGGGATTGATTTTTCGGTCTGACTTATGAGCGACTTTCACAGTTTCATGCCGGGGACACCTCCGGAGCTCTGTTCATGGACAGCACTCACTGCAGGGTCCATCAGCACGCCACTGGCCCCGGAAGCCAGAAGCACTAGGCCATTGGCAGGTCCCGTGGCGGTCCCAACAACATCAAAATCCATATCGTGTGGGCGCTTTTGGAAAGCTGGCCGCCCTGGGGAGCCGGTCGCCGGAAATGTGAGTGATGTCACGGCGGCCCGAAGTTGCTGGAAAACCTGGAGGAAACCACTGTGGCCGGGAACAGCCAGAGCCAAGCGGAGACAGGGGAAGCCAACAGTTACAACAGCCGTCCGCTGTGGGACAAATCCGCGCCCAGGGCTGCAGACCCTGCAGCCCGGCCCGCGGAAATGTCCAGGATCCCGTGCCCTGTGAACCGCTCTTTACCGCACCCGGCACGCTGTGGAGAACATGTTTCAGCGTCGCGAGGTTTTCCGCAGGCTGGCCAGCCGCTTTGAAAAGACAAAGCGCATGTTTTTCGCCTTCATCCACTGCGCCATGGACGGAATTTACACCGCTGACACCTCTGGTGGTCAATGTTGGCAAGCTCTAAGATAAATGAAAGCGCATCAGCCTGAAGGTAATAAACAGTCCTCCTTGGAACCCCTTAAGCTCTTCAAAAAAGAGGGGTTGGTTTGTTCGAGAACCTCAGCAGCGATTGATCTATTGCGTGGCGTCTTCGCCATCCTTGTGGTTCTTGCGCACGCCACCGAGTTTTATAAATTCGGCGTGGAGGAGGAAAATTCGCTGAGAGGGTTTGGATTCCACATTTTTTCCCATGCTGGCTTTTGGGTAAGTGGTTTTTTTGTGATTTCAGGCTTTTGTATCCAGTTAAGCATTCAAAATTTGTTGCAAAAAGGGCGTTTGAATTGGTCGCATTATCTCCTTGCCCGTTTTACACGCATTTATCCCATGGCGTTCATCGGCCTCTTGGCGGCCGTGTTGGTGTGGTGGCAATTTCCATACAAAGGGCAGCCGTTTCCATGGTCATCATTTTTGGGCACGCTGGCGATGACGCAAAATCTCACTGGTCTTTTTCCTTACTACGGCCAGTCATGGAGTCTTACAAACGAAGTCATCTATTATCTAGCTTGGCCGATTTTCCTGTGCTTGCAGAGATTCAACACAGTGCGTGCGTTGATTGCGGCAACCGTTTGCGCGCTCACGACCGCAGCAGTGATGGTAATTATATGGAAGGTGTGGGCGGGTGGTCGCGCTGATCATTGGCTGGTGCCTGTCTGGAGCATCCTGGCATCATCAATATTGTGGCTGGCAGGTGCCGGTTTACTTTATATATGGCCGGTGATAGCTCCCCGTGTGAATCTTAAGAAATGTGCTTGGCTTCTGCCGCTTTCGTCGGTGGCGTGCCTGGTATTTTACTTCGCCAGTTATTTAAACCAACGCGCGTGGGTGCTTCACCTTGCCACCTATTGTGCCATTCCTTTTTTTGCATTGCTCATCCTCAGCGGTCGCAATGTATCATATCTTGATTCACCAAGGGCTCGCCGTCTGTGTAAATTCCTGGGAATCATCAGTTACCCTGTTTATATTCTTCACCTCCAAGTGCTTTTTCTAGTAAAAAACTGGCGGTGGCAGATGGAAATTACTTTGAATTGGCCAAAACCTGTCTCCTATTTGCTGCTGGTCGTGGTTGTGCTGGGTTTTTGCTGTGCAGTGGGGGGATTGCTTGAGTTGGCAACCCTGCGCTGGCGGGCGCGCCTTCTTGCCCGCGGTCGCGTGTCCCGCGTCTTCTTGCCTGCGGTCGCCTGCCAAGAACATCCCTCACCAAGCTTGTCGGAAAAATGATGCTGTGAACCATTCTATTAATTTAGAATTTTCTTAGTTGGAAAGAATTTTTCCAGCATTCCTTCGGGAGGAGGGAACGGATATTTTCGCCTCTGTGATTGAACTGCTATTCACACTCCTTGGAGTGCAGTGGAAAATTATTTAATCGTGATTTTACCAAATCAAAATTTATGCAGGCTCGACTGACGGTGGTGATTCCCACATATAACAGATGCGCTCTCCTGAAGCGTGCCTTGTCATCTGTGCTGAGTCATTGGCACGCAGGCGGTCCTGTCCGGATAGATGTCTGGGACAATCACTCCAGTGATGGCACTGAGGCATTCATGGAGGAAATATCCGCCGGGCATCCCCATGTTCTTTACACTCGCCGCCTGGAGAATATTGGCCCGCTGCGGAACTACATGGATGCCATCTCCAGAGTGGAGACGGAGTTCTACGTCGCTCTGGCGGATGATGATTATTTGATAGATGGATTTCCCGGAGAGGCCATGGGGATTCTTGATGCTGACCAGTCGCTGGGAGCGGTGGCCATGCAGACTCTGCACGTCGACCCGGCAGGAGGGGTAACTAAAATAAACCCGGATGATCGGTGGAAAAATGGTCGGTGCACACCGGTGGAAACCATGCACCACTGGTGCCGGTTGGGACATTTTGAATGGAGTTCGGTCGTGTTCAGAAAATCAGCTTATGATGCGGTGGGGGGATTGGATCTGAGTTATGGATTGGCCGCTGACGTCTCCTATCAGTTTGATGTTTTTCTGAAATATCCGGTGTTTATCGTAAAGAAACCTGCGGCTGTTTTCAGTCTCCACGCAGGACAGCAGTCGTCAAATTTGGGGATGCGGTATTTAAAATCCGCTGTTCAGCTGGTGGGAAGATTCAAAAAGGCCGCAGATGACAAACCGGAATTCCGGGCCGCGTTCAAAGCGCTTTCACGGCGTTACGCGGATGAATTTTCAAAACTCGGCTTTGTGACGGATTCACTCAGCGATCTCAGGAGCCTGATATATGAAATTGCCTGGTCCCTGGGCATGCCGCACTACGCGGTCATATGCCTCCTCAGGGCCATGGCCGGAAAAGCGCGGCGGCGAAAGCTGCTGCCTTGGCGGAGAGGGAAAGCCAGGGAAAGCAAACTTGGACTGATTTCGGATTACGTGCCCGGAGCCTCATGATCTATCCGTTAATTTGACAGATTTACAATATGCCAAAACCAAGACTGCTGTTTGTAACAGATTTGACTTTATGGCCGCCCCTTAGCGGGGCGTCCGCCTGCGCCTATTACCGGTTGGAGGCGCTGGTGCGGCGGTTCGATGTTGCTGTGGTGCGTCCGGTCAATGGCAGTCCGGATCAGGGTGTCGGACCGGTGGGGGAAAGCCTGGTGTGGGATCTGATCAAGCCTAATGTTTTTAAAAATCAGCGCTGGGAAAGCCGGTTTTATCTTTTGGAAAGAGCAATCACACCCGTTGCGGCGGTGACGTCCGCCCTGGTNNGCGAAAATCCGCCGTTTTGAATCGGAGCTGCAACGGCGGATTATGGAATTCAAACCCGAGTTGGTGATTTTTGACCCGGGCCCCTCCATTCAGATGCTGACCACAATACCCGGAATTTTGGATATTCCGCGCGTCTGCATCGAGTACAATGTCGAGGATGAATGGGTCAAATCAACGCTGGGGCATGGGGAGTCGGTTCTGAGGAGGATAATTGTGGATCCACTGATCTATTCTTATGCACGGAATCTGAAGGGCAAATACTATGATTTGCTGAATCACAGCGAAAAATGCATCTACATCAGCGGGCGCGATGCGGAGAAGATGGCTCCCCACCTCCCTTTGACAAAGGTGGCGGTGCAGCCTGTCCTTATCAAACGCCCGAAAGTTTTTAAGCAGGATTACACCTCCACGCGCAGAATCGCCATCATGGGGCACAGCATCATGGGTCCTGTGGCCGCCGGTGCCCAATGGTTTATTGAGGAGGTGCTGAAAAGAGAGGATGTGAGAGCGCTGAACACTGTTCTTCTGCTACAGCCAAGGATGGCCAAAGGACTGGAATCCGTTTTGGCCGGGGTGCCTTTCGAATTGCTTCCCGAGGGTCCGCCGGACCGTATTGATGAGGCTCTGATGACGGC
>SDZZ01000437.1 GCA_004173255.1 Chitinophagaceae bacterium
CTGTCATCAGAGCCAGACCTTCTATAGCGATAGGGCTCACCCTACAACATTTGCTGGTATTGCCACTGCTGTTGATGCTGATGTACTTCCCCTCATTGCTGGTGAAGGAGAATTATGAATCGGCCCGGACCCGGCTGGTGCTGACCGTAGCGGTGGCTACATGGGCAGTGGTGCTTTTATCCCGATGGCGCGCCGGAGGCCTGTTGGCTGGTGCACCTTTTCTATTCCTCGTTTTCTGGTTGGTGGCCATGGGACGGTCTAATTACAATAAGGGGTTCAGGAAACCACTGGAAGCCGAATATGCCGCTGCCAGAAAACTCTTTGATTCCACGTATGACCGTACCACTAACAGCTTTGTATTTCATGCCCCATCCGAAGATCAGTTTGCCTTACAGTATGACCGGCAGCGGTCGTGGGATGAATATAGCGTTCCATCCCTGTTTTTCCCCTGGGTACCCGAACCGTTTTTTAAACAGTTGCTTTATGAACGGACCGGTGACCGCCGGCTGGCTGACAGTCTCCAGGTATCAGTTCTTCCTGGTCCACCTGCTTACAACCGCAGGTAAGGCCTGATCTTTTCATACGCTGCCGATGTAAGGGCCGTGATCTTTTGCAGGTCGGTCAGAGCCTGGAATACCCCATGCTCCTGGCGGTAGGCGATGATGGTGCGGGCCAGTTCGAACCTCACATAGGGGTGCACTTTCAGTTCATCGAGCGTTACCTGGTTGATCGCAATCATGCGGCACCGCTCCGCGTCGGCTTTCAGCCATGGCCTCAGGGCCTCAAAGGCCGAGTCGGTAATTCCATAAATCTCCCTGACCTGTTCCACCGAATGGAACCCGCCGAGTTTATCCCGGAACTGGATCATTCGGTGGGCCAGTTTTGACCCGATGCAGGGCAGCGCAATCAGTGCGGTTGTATCCGCAAGGTTCAGGTCCACCACTTCATACTGTTTTTTCCGGTAGGCCGTTCTGGCTATGCCGGTGCCATCCTTCCCGGCTGGCTTTTCGCCCACCGGCCTGCCAGACAGGAAGTTTCGGGTGCCGGACGAACGGCTCGTGTCCGTATATTCCCGACGACCGCCCCCATTGCCGGAGTAGCCTGGTTTTCCGGTGAATGTCATCTGTCCCGGCCGTTTACCGATCCGGACAAAGGGGAGCAGCTCTTCCACAAGGCCGGGCTGCAGGCCATACACCTTGCCCAGGTCGCCCGGTTGCCGGAAATACCCTCCTTTGCTGCGGTATTTCAGGATGGTTTCAATGGTGCGGTCGCGGACTCCCAGTTCCCGCCAGCCTTCCGGTCCCAACGTATTGGGGTCGAAGGTGAACCGTTTGGCTGTTCCGGTGTTATAATCATTATCACCTTGAGTTTTATTGTTGCTTTGCCGGGCTAAATTGCCCCCACTCCGGTACGGTCCGCCGTCGACCGGTTTTGTCATTTCGTCTACAATCCTTACCCAGCCTGAATCCTGGCTGGTGAACGGGGCAGAAGGAGGGGCAAAAAGGTAGGGCAGCGACCAGGCCAGGCCAATCAGCAGCAATAAGGTGATGACCGCGATCCGGTCGTTCCGCGAGAAAAGGAAGTATTCCCTGAGAAGTCTTTTAGCAGGCATAATTTTTTTTCTCAAGGTAGGACGGGGGTCCCGGGAGGTCCCGGGGATTTTCAACAGTATTTGGCGGGATTTTTGTCAGGAAGTTTTCTTGGCCCACAACCTATTAATCCTTAACTTTGCCTTCCTTTATTTTGGCCAAATATATTTTGACATCCCATTTCAAACTCAAGTAGTTGACGTTCATAGACTTTTATTTTGAAAGAAATAGAAGCCCTGTGAGTGATTTGCATGTCATTAATGTCTTTAAAACCGGTTTTTACGCGTATGTCTTCAACAAAAGTGAACTCAAGAGTGGATTTCGGTAAGATTAAACATCTGGCCGAAACTCCAGACCTTCTTGAAGTACAGATTCAATCGTTCAAAGAGTTTTTCCAACTGGAAACCACGCCCGACAAACGGAATATCGAAGGTTTGTTCCGGGTGTTCAAAGACAACTTCCCGATCACCGATACGCGGAACATCTTTGTGCTGGAGTTCCTGGATTACTTTATTGACCCGCCCCGTTACACTATTGATGAGTGTATGGAGCGCGGACTTACCTACGCTGTTCCCCTCAAAGCGAAGCTTCGCCTGAGCTGTAATGATGAGGAGCACGTGGATTTCCAAACTATCGTACAGGACGTTTTCCTGGGTAACATCCCTTACATGACTCCCCGTGGTACATTCGTGATCAACGGTGCCGAGCGTGTGGTTGTTTCCCAGCTGCACCGTTCCCCAGGTGTATTCTTTGGTCAGTCGGTTCACCCGAACGGAACAAAGATTTACTCCGCCCGTGTGATCCCGTTCAAGGGTGCATGGATGGAGTTCGCCACCGATATCAACAACGTGATGTATGCGTACATCGACCGTAAGAAGAAATTCCCGGTTACCACGCTGCTGCGTTCTATCGGTTATGAAACGGATAAGGATATCCTCGAACTCTTCGGTATGGCCGACGAAGTGAAAGGGGAAAAGAAAGCGCTCGAAAAATATATTGGTAAACGCCTTGCCGCCCGCGTACTCCGTACCTGGGTGGAAGATTTCGTGGACGAGGATACCGGTGAAGTGGTGTCTATCGAACGTAACGAGATCGTTATGGAGCGTGATACTGTCCTTGATGAAGAAGCAATCGACACCATTTCTGAAATGGATGTGAAGAGCGTATTCATCCAGCGCGAAGATGTAGGTGGTGATTACGCGATCATCTACAACACGCTGAACAAGGATACTTCAAACTCCGAGCTGGAAGCGGTTCAGTTCATCTATCGCCAGTTACGCGGCGCGGATGCACCGGATAACGAAACAGCCCGTGGTATTATCGACAAATTATTCTTCAGTGATAAACGTTATGATCTCGGTGAAGTTGGTCGTTACAAGATCAACCGCAAACTGAACCTTGACGCTCCGCTGGATCAGAAAACACTGACCCGCGAAGACATTATCCTGATCATTAAATACCTGGTACGCCTGACCAACGGTAAAGCGGAGATCGATGATATCGATCACCTCAGCAACCGTCGTGTACGTACAGTAGGGGAGCAGTTATATGCGCAGTTCGGCGTGGGTCTTGCCCGTATGGCAAGGACCATCCGTGAGCGGATGAACGTGCGTGACAATGAAGTGTTCACCCCGGTTGACCTGATCAACGCGCGGACACTGTCATCTGTTATCAACTCCTTCTTTGGTACATCGCAGCTGTCCCAGTTCCTTGACCAGACCAACCCCCTCTCCGAGATCACGCACAAACGTCGTATCTCAGCGCTCGGGCCAGGTGGTCTCTCCCGTGAAAGGGCCGGCTTCGAGGTTCGTGACGTACACTACTCCCACTACGGACGCCTGTGTACCATCGAAACACCGGAAGGACCAAACATCGGTCTGATCTCCACCCTTTGCGTTCACGCAAAGATCAACGACATGGGCTTTATTGAAACCCCGTATCGCAAGGTGGAAGCCGGCAGGGTAAACATGAAGGAGCTCCAGTTCCTGAGTGCGGAAGAAGAAGATCTTGCAAAAATTGCACAGGCGAATACGCCGATCGATGATAAAGGCAATTTCTCCGATGACAAGATCCAGAGCCGCGAAACCGGTGACTTCCCGATCCTGGACAAGGCCGATGTTGAATTCATGGACGTTGCCCCTAACCAGATCGTAGGGTTGAGCGCATCACTGATTCCGTTCCTGGAGCATGATGATGCCAACCGTGCGCTGATGGGATC